>JBDKFA010000351.1:0-3214 GCA_039798945.1 Pseudomonadota bacterium | reverse complement strand
GCTCGGGCATGTCAGCGAAGGGTGCCCCGTTGCGCAGCGCGCCGGGCTTCCTCTGGATCAGGGGGATGTAGTGCTGCCAGTCGTACTTGGTCTGGCCGCGGTCGCTCAAGCGCTCATGGCTGGCCACAATGTCGTCGCCGGCCACCACGATGATCTTGCTTGGGTACAGGTGGGTGCTGACCGTCTGACCGGCCAGCTCGCAGGGCACCGAGTAGCGGTTGCGCGCCACCGTCACCAGGCAGGTGCTGCTGACGCGGCTGAACTCCTGCACGTACCCGTCGAAGGGCGCAGGCATCGGCATCAGGTGCTGCCGCTCCAGCTCCAGCATCTCCGCCACGCTGAAGCCCTGGTGCTCGGGATGGCGCAACTCAGCCCACAGCGCACGGCACCGCTCACCCAGCCAGACGTTGAGCTCCTCCAGGCTGCTGAAGCGCTGCTCCCGCGCCTCCAGCCAGATGCGCCGGCGGCTGTCCTGCACGTTCTTCTCGACAACCCCCTTCTCCCAGCCCGAGGCGACGTTGCAGAAGTCCGCATCGAACAGGTAGTGGGCACACATCGTGGCGAAGCGCACGTTGACATCGCGCGTCTTGCCCTTGCCCACCCGGTCCACGGCCGTCTTCATGTTGTCGTAGATCCCGCGCCGAGCCACACCCCCCAGCGCCGCGAACGAACGGGTGTGCGCATCGAACAGCATCTCGTGGCCCTGGCTCGGGTAGGCCACCTCCCAGAACGCCCGCGAGGCGCACAGCTTCATGTGCGCCACCTGCAGCCTCTGGTACTGCCCACCGATGACCAGCGGCTCCTCGCTCCAGTCGAACTGGAACGCCTCGCCCAGCTCGAAGCTCAGCGGAACGTACGCATCGCCCACCTGCACGCCACCGCGCTCGTTGCGCCACTGCCGTATGTAGTCGGTCAGCCGGCTGTAGCCCCCCTCGTAGCCCGCCTGCTCAATCTGCGCCAGCAGCGCCCGAGCCGTACGCCGCTCCTTCTTCGGCCGCCGCGCATCGGCCAGCAGCGCCCGCTGCACCGCCTCCACGAACGGCGCGAGCTTCGTGGGCACCGCCGGGCGCCTGTACTTCGGCGGCTCCGCCTTGCCGATGCGCAGGTACTTGCGCACCGTGTTCCTCGCCAGACTCGTCGCCTTGACGATCTCCCGCACCGACTTCTTCTCGCGGTGGTGCATCCGCAAGACCTTGCCAATCATGGCCATGGTGATCACTCCTCGCACCCCGCCCCGCTGTGGATAAGTCGGGCAGGGTAGGTTGAACACCTGGGTCAGTTTTCGGTCGGCACGATCCTCTCAAGTGGGTCAAATTTCAGTCGGCGCCAACACTGAGACGCTCAAGGGCAACAGAAGAGGCCAGTGGAGTGCTCCTCAGTCGCGTCAAATCTCCCAAAGCTCGCACTGCAGCTTGACCACATCGATGTTGAAAGTCAGCCTGTCGCCTTGAGCCGCCCTACTCCTTCTCGAGCACGATGGATACGTCGTTCGGGTACTTCCACATGGCGCCGGTGAGCATGTCCACGACCCCGAGGTCAAGAAAGATCCCGCCGACTACGCCTGCCGTCTGGGTGGAGCTGACCAGCCGCTGAGTCTTGGGCTTGAAACCCTGGGCCTTGCAGTTGACCAGGATGTCCTTGGCGCCCTTGGACACCGTGAGCGTGTTCTGCTTGCCGGAGACGGAGCCGAGCTCTGTGCCGTCGCGCGAAACCTGGCACACAGACTCCGCGGGCGAGATCGCGAAGATGATCGTCTGCGACGTGCCGTCGGTGATCGAGGCACACCCGCTGAGCGTGAGCGCGGCCGCAATGGCTGTGGCGTTGATGAGGATGGACTTCCCGGACATGTAGCCTCCCTGGGGCTGTGGTGGATGACAACTGAAGAGTTGGCCCGCGCGGGTGGCGGGCGGGTGTTCAAGACCGTGCGAGTGCCCGGGTGAGCCGGCGGATGCGCGAGCTCAGCCCGCCGGGCTGCGCTTCGTCGCCGAGCTGCCGCTCGAAGAGCCGATGGGCGTGTGCGCGCACGACGCTGGGCACACCTTCGTTGATGAGCGCCGAATCGATTGCACTGCGCTCGGTGGAAGACGCGGCCGAGCTCGGCTGCCTGCCCACCCAATCGGCCAGCAGCAGCCAGGCGAGCGCGGGCGCGATCCCGGCGGCACCGAGCTCGCGTGCGAGCTCCTCCACGGCCTGGAGGACTTCGTCAGACAAGCTTGCGGCGTGCATGGCTTCCTCGATGCGTGCGAGCGGCTCGCCGGCTGCGAGCGCCTGGGCGATTTGCTTGCGCAACTGCTCGAGGGTGAGGGGGGTGAGCGGGGAGGCCGCGGCGTTCTTGCCAAATTGCATGCGCGGGGCACGCGCCTGATAGCTGGAGCCAGGCTGGCTCTCCCGCAACGAATAGCGGGGTGGCATGGACTGCATGAGAAACGCGTCCAGCTTGGGGGTCGAGCGCGTACGCTCGCTGCGCCAGACGGAGGCGACCATCATCGACGAACCCACACCCAGCGCCGAGTGCGTGGAAGCTGCCACCGAGCCCGTTCCGCCCCAGCCGGCCGCGAGCATCGAGCGCACGCGGTGCAAGGCGGCTTCCTCCTCAGGCTTGTCGGCGTCCGCCCGGCGGTGCACGAGCACGCAGCGGGTGTCGTCTGTGAGGAGTTGGTAGTCGAGCGCGAGGCGGGCGGGGTCGGCCTGGGCAGCGGCGGTTGCCGTGCCGCCCTTCGATACCTCGTCTTGATCACGTGCCGGTGCAAGGCGGCGGATGCGGTGCCAGGCGGCCAGCCGGGCGAGGTCGTCTCCCGAATGGTCGGGCTCGGTGCCGCTGGCGTGCGCGAGCATCACGCGCACCTGGGAAGCCGGGATGCCGGAGCCCTGTTCGTCCGCGATGCCGAGCTGGCCCTGCGAGGGGTCAGGGGGCATGGCACTCGTGAGCGCATAGAGGCTCGCGACCTCCGGCGCACAGCCCGGCGCAAAGCCGGCCATCGCGAGCGCCGTATCGCCGGGGAAGACCTGCGCGGGCGGATCCAGCCGCCACAGCGCGGGCTTGCCGCCGGGCTGCCCCCAGCGCACGTCGAGCGACTGCCAGGACGGCGCCCGCATGCGCCGCAGCATGCGCTGCGCCGCGGCCTCGAGCGCCTCGCCGGGCGTGGCGAACTCGCAGGCGCCGCCCGTGGCCTCGGCGAGCGCGCGCAGCACGTGCTCGGCAGGCGAGGTGCCC
>JBDKFA010000350.1:0-7302 GCA_039798945.1 Pseudomonadota bacterium | reverse complement strand
CTGATCGTGCGCTCGGCGCTGATGCGCCACGAGAGCCGCGGCCTGCACTACAGCCGCGACTTCCCCCACACCCTGCCGACGAGCTTCCCCACCGTTCTCACACGCCCGGCGCGCAGCGCGGCGCATCGCGTCTCGGGACGCGCGCTGGGCTGAGCCGCACGAACCGGGCCCGGCGTGTCAGCCGCGCGCCCGCATCACCGTGCGCGCCTGCACGAATCCGAAGGCGAACTCTACGGCTTCGGAGATCGCCAGCTCGCTGTCCGCGCGCTCGCGGTCGGACGCATGCCGGGCATGCGCTGCGGGGTCGCGAATGTAGCGTGGCGGCAGGCGGTTCAGGGCCACGCAGGCCACGTCGGCGAGCAGCTCGCGTCGCCCGGCGATGCCGGGGAAGTGGGGGGCCGCCTCGAGTACGGCCTGATAGACGGCCCCTTCGAGCTGGTTGTGCACCGGCGTGAAGTCGGGCATCGGCTCCTGGCCGGTACGGGGTGCGAGGCAGGACTCGGTTCGCATGGGTGTCGATCGTAGACTCGGCACGCGGTGTCGCGCGACCCCCTACATGAGTACCCGCAACGAGTAGTCCACTGCCTTGACGTCCTTGGTCAGCCTGCCGATCGAGACCCGGTCGACCCCCGTGGCGGCGATGGCGCGCAACTGCTCAAGGGCCACGCCGCCGGAGACCTCCAGCAACGCACGGCCGGCGGTGAGCCGCACCGCCTCGCGCATGTCGGCCAGCGTGAAGTTGTCCAGCAGGATGCTCGCCGCACCTGCGACGAGAGCTTCGTGCAACTGGGCCAGGTTCTCGACTTCGATCTGGATGTCCACCCCCGCCTGCAGCGCGCGCGCCTGGGCCAGCACGGAGGCGATTCCCCCAGCGGCGGCAATGTGGTTTTCCTTGATGAGGATGCCATGCCACAGGGCCAGGCGCTGGTTGCGCCCGCCGCCGGTGCGCACCGCGTACTTCTGGGCCTGGCGCAACCCGGGCAGCGTCTTGCGGGTGTCGAGCACCTGGCAGCCGTTGGGGTTCGGGGAAGCACCCTCGATCGCGCGCACGTGGGCACGGGTGGCCGTGGCCGTGGCCGAGAGCAGCTGCAGGAAGTTCAAGGCCGGTCGCTCGGCCGACAGCAGCGCACGCGCCTGGCTATGCAGCTCGCACACCGTCGAGCCGGCTGGCATGTCTGCGCCCTCGGCGAAGGCCCAGTCGACCCGGGCCGCCGGGTCCAGTGCGTGCACGCAGGCTTCGAACCACGCTTGCCCGCACAGCACGGCGTCTTCCCGAACCAGCACGCGCGCGTGCACCTGGCGCGCTTCGGGCACCAGCAGGCTCGTCCAGTCGACGCGTCCGATGTCTTCGGCCAGGGCGTCGCGTACGTTGCGCGCGCGCGCCTCCTCGAGGGTTTCGTCGTGGTCGGCGAACATCGTTCAGGCAGCCCCCAGGTGGCGCACGAAGCCGCCGGGCGCAGGGGCCAGGGCCTCGGGGTGGCGTTGCACGAAATCGAGCATGCGCTCGATGCAGGCAGCCGCGCGCACACGCACCGGCTCGTCGACGTGGATCTCGCCGGTGCCGCGAACCAGGCAGTCGACCACACCGTGCAGCCCGTTCATGGCCATCCAGGGGCAGTGGGCGCAGCTCTTGCAGCTGGCGCCCTGGCCCGCGGTGGGTGCCTCCAGCAGCGTCTTGCCAGGGGCGAGCTGGCGCATCCGGTGGAGCAGGCCGTTGTCGGTGGCGACGATGTAGGCGTTGGCCGTGCCCTCCACCACTGCCTTCAGCAGTTGCGAGGTCGAGCCGACGACGTCGGCCTGGGCAACCACGCTGGCCGGTGACTCCGGGTGCACCAGGACCTGCGCCCGCGGATGCTCGCGGCGCAGCAGCTCGAGCTCGGTGCCCTTGAACTCGTCGTGCACGATGCAGGCGCCGTCCCACAGCACCATGTCCGCGCCCGTCTGCTCGCGGATCCAGCGGCCGAGGTGGCGGTCCGGGGCCCACAGGATCTTCTGCCCCCGGGCCTGCAGGTGACGCACGATGCCGAGCGCGCACGAACTCGTCACCATCCAGTCGGCACGCGCCTTCACGGCGGCACTGGTGTTGGCGTACACCACGACCTGGCGGTCCGGGTGGGCGTCACAGAAGGCGGCGAAGTCCTCGGCGGGGCACCCAAGGTCGAGCGAGCAGGTGGCGTCGAGCTCGGGCATCAGCACCCGCTTGTCGGGGGAGAGGATCTTGGCCGTCTCGCCCATGAACCGCACACCCGCGACCACGAGCGTGTGGGCCGCGTGGGCGCGGCCGAATCGCGCCATCTCCAGGGAGTCCGCCACGCAGCCGCCGGTGGCCAGTGCCAGGTCCTGCAGGTCCCCTTCCACGTAGTAGTGGGCAACCAGGGCCGCACCCTCGGCACGCAGCCGCTCGGCGGCCTGCTGGGCCAGGGCCTGGCGCTCGCGTGGCGTGAGGGGCGCGGGGACCCTCGCCCAGGCCCGCGCGGTGCAGGTGGCGCCCTGGGCGTCCTGGCGCGTGTAGTCGAAGGAGACGGTGGTCATGCGCGTTCGGGGCGGGTGGTGGGGTGAGCGGGCAGGGCGGGCAGGTCAGGTCAGGTCCCCGCGGTGGGCTCGAAGCGCCCGATCTCCGGCGACCCGTGTTCCGGCCTGAGCTTCGGGTAACTACGTATGCTACCCCAGCCCGGGGTACCATGCAGCTCATGTCCACGCCACTCACCCTGCCGGGGAATCTGGGGCCCACCCCGCTGCGCGACGATGCCCGCACCATCGGCCTCGTCGGGCTGGCCCACGGCACGTCACACTTCTTCCATCTGATGCTGCCGCCGCTGTTCCCGGCGTTCATCGCCGAGTTCCAGCTCGGCTACCTGGAGCTGGGGTGGCTGGTGACACTGTTCTTCATCGTGTCGGGCATCGGGCAGGCGCTGGCGGGCTTTCTCGTCGACCGCGTAGGGGCACGCCCCGTCTTGCTCGCTGCACTGGGCTGCTTCGTGGCGGCCGCGCTGGCGGCTGCGGGCGCACAGGGCTACGCAGGGCTCGCGGTGGCCGCTCTGCTGGCAGGCCTGGGCAACGCGCCGTTCCACCCGGCGGACTTCACGATCCTCAACCGCAGGGTGTCGCCCGCACGCATCGGGCACGCGTTCTCCGTGCACGGTATCACGGGCAACCTCGGCTGGGCGGCCGCACCGCTCTTCCTGGTGGGGATCAGCACCTCTTCAGGATCATGGCGCTACGCCTACCTGGGCATGGCCTTCGTGGCGGGAGCGGTGCTGGTGCTGCTGCTGCTCAACCGGAAGGCCCTGGACGACCGGACACCCCCTCGGCACGCGCAGCCCGTGCCGCCGCGAGGGCCCGCCACCCCATCTCCGACGGCAACAGCCGGGAGCCTGGCCGCAGCAGCGGATTCCGGACAGGCCGACGGTACCTTTGCCTTCCTGCGCTTGCCCGAGATCTGGCTGTGCTTCAGCTTCTTCCTGTTTTCCACTGCGGCGCTGGCGGCGGTGCAGAGCTTCGCCAGCCCGGCACTGGGTCAGATGTACGGCCTGCCCCTGGGGCAGACGGCGCTCGTGGTGACGGTGTACATGCTGGTCGCTTCCGCCAGCATGGTGGCGGGCGGGTTCCTGGTGCCACGCTATCCCGACCTGGAGCGCACGGTCAGTCTTTCCGTGGCCTTCTCGGCGGTGATGCTGGTGCTTGTCGGCTCGGGTGTGTTGCCGGGCCTCGTGGCGCTGGCCTGCGTCGCGCTGGCTGGTGTAGGCAACGGGCTCGCCGGTCCGTCGCGCGACCTGATGATCAAGCGCGCCTCTCCGCCTGGCGCCACCGGGCGTGTCTACGGCACCGTGTACTCGGGGCTCGACGTGGGGTTCGCATTGGGTGCGCCCCTGTTCGGCGCGTTCATGGACTACGGTTGGCCACCTGGCGTCTTTTTCGGCGCGGCGGCTGCGCTGGGGGCTGCCATCGGTGCTGCCGTCCTGATCGGGCCCTACCTGCGGGCACGCCGGCCGCCGACGCAGGCGGCGGCAAGCTGACGCCGCTGACCCCGCCGGCGCGGCGGGCCGCGCGCGGCGATACAGTCGCGCCATGCGTGAGTCCCCATCTTCCCCCCAGGCGCGGCCGGCCGGCCATGCGCTCGTCGAGGCCCTGCTCGAGCAGGGCGTGGACACCTGTTTCGGCGTGCCAGGCGAGAGCTTCCTCGCCGTGCTCGACGGCTTGCATGAGCACCGCGGGCGTATTCGCTTCATCGCCTGCCGCCAGGAAGGTGGGGCCGCGTTCATGGCCGAGGCCCAAGGCAAGTTGAGCGGCCGCCCGGGGATCTGCTTCGTGACGCGCGGGCCTGGCGCCAGCAACGCTGCCATCGGCCTGCACACGGCGTTCCAGGACTCCACGCCGATGGTGCTCTTCATCGGCCAGGTGGCCAGCGACCAGCGCGACCGCGAGGCCTTCCAGGAGGTCGACTACCGACACATGTTCGGCCCCGGCACCCTGGGCATGGCCAAATGGGTGGCCGAGGTCGAGAGCGCCGACCGGCTGCCCGAGTACGTGGCGCGTGCCTTTCACACGGCGCTGCAGGGGCGCCCGGGCCCGGTGGTGCTGGTACTGCCCGAGGACATGCTGACCACCCCCACGGCTGCGCCCGTGCTGCCCCGGGTGGATCCGGCGCTCGCCTGGCCGGCACCGGGCGCGCTGCGCGACCTGAGGGCGATGCTCATGCAGGCCGAGCGGCCGTTCATGATCGCGGGCGGCAGCGGCTGGAACGACGAGTCCGTGCAGGCGCTGCAACGCTTCGCCGAGAACTGGAGCCTGCCGGTGGGCTGCGGGTTCCGCTTCCAGGACACCTTCGACAACCGGCATCCGCTGTACGCGGGCGATGTGGGCATCGGCATCAACCCGCGCCTGGCGCGCCGCATCGGCGAGGCCGACCTGGTGCTGGCCGTCGGGGTGCGCCTGGGCGAGATGACCACCGGCGGCTACACGCTGTTGCAAGCGCCGCGGCCCCGGCAGCGCCTGGTGCACGTGCACGCGGGGGCCGAGGAACTCGGCCGCGTGTATGCGGCCGACCTGATGTTGCAGGCCGGCATGGCCGGAGCCGGCAAGGCGCTCGAGTCGCTGGCGGCGCCACCGTCGGTGCCCTGGCAGGGTTGGACGGAGTCGGCCCATGCCGACTACCTGGCGAACCTCGAGGCCCCGCCGGTCGAGCCGATGGACCTCGCGGTGGTGATGAAGACCATCCAGCGCCTCTCACCCGCCGACACCGTCTACACCAACGGCGCAGGCAACTACAGCGGCTGGCTGCACCGCTACGTGCAGTACCCGGGGCGTCAGCACCACGGGCGCACGCAGCTCGCCTGCACCTCCGGGGCGATGGGCTACGGCTTGCCGGCCGCGGTGGCCGCAGCCCTGTTGCAGCCCGGTCGTACGGTCGTGAACATCGCGGGCGATGGCGACTTCCTGATGAACGGGCAGGAGCTGGCCACCGCGGCGGCACATGGCGCGCGCCGCCTCGTGAGCGTGGTGGTGGACAACGGCAGCTACGGCACGATCCGCATGCACCAGGAGCGCGAGTACCCAGGCCGCGTCAGCGGCAGCGCGCTGCACAACCCCGACTTCGTCACGCTGGCGCACGCCTTTGGCTGGAAGGGTGAGCGCATCGACCACACGGCCGGCTTCGAGCCCGCCTTCGCGCGCGCGCTGGCCAGTGGCGAGCCGACGCTGATCCACCTGATCCTGCCCACCGAGGTCATCACCTCGCGCACGACGCTCGGAGCCATCCGCGCCGCAGCGCAGGCGCGGGCCCGGGCGGGCGGCAGTGCGGCATCGTGAAGCCGCAACCTGTGGCCGAGCCGGAACTGCAGGCCATCGTGGCCCGGTGCCGTCGTCGGGTGACGCGGCGTGCCCTGCTGGCCTCGGGAGTCGCGATGGTGCCGGTTCCGGGGCTCGACTGGCTCACCGACGTCGGTGTGCTGGTGCAGCTTCTGCCGGAAATCAGTGCCGAGTTCGGTCTCAGCCCGGCACAGATCGAGGCCCTGGCGCCCGAGCGACGGGTGGTCGTCTACAAGGCCATCAGTGCGGCGGGCGGGATGGTCGTCGGGCGAGTGGTGACGCAGCAGGTGGTGCTGACTCTGCTCAAGCTCGTGGGCGTGCGCCTGACTGCCCAGCAGGCCGCGAAGTTCGTGCCGCTGGCCGGCCAGGCGGTGTCGGCTGCCCTCACGTTCTCGGCCCTCAAGTACGTGTGCGAGCTGCACATCCGCCAGTGCCTCGCGGTGCGCGAACGGCTGGCCCTGCCTGCTCCCGCCGCGGCTCAGGATTGAGCGGGGCAGGGTGTGCGCCGGCGGCCTACAATCCGGCTCGTTCGGGGTGTAGCGCAGCCTGGTAGCGCAACTGCTTTGGGAGCAGTGGGTCGGACGTTCGAATCGTCTCACCCCGACCAACCCGGGCCGGCCCACCCGGCCCCGGAGGGGCAAAGGCCACGTGGCTCTTCGTTCCCGCGGGTACGACTGTCTGCCCGACTGCCCGTAGCTCAACTGGATAGAGCAGCTGCCTTCTAAGCAGCAGGTCGGGGGTTCGAGTCCCTCCGGGCAGGCCATGTGCGGCAGGCCACGTGCGGCATGCGCGCACCCGAGGGATGGGCGACGGAAACTCGCCAGGAGAGGAGCGACACCCTCACGCCGCCCGCGGAATGTCGCCACGACCCGGCATGTCGCCCGCAGCGGGCCTACCATCCGCTGTTCCTGGTCAACTCCTTGCGGCCGCCTGGCCTCCTGCATCATGCGCATGGATTTCCTGCACCGGCTGCCCCACCGTCTCGTCTGGGTGCTCGCGAGCATCGTGTGGTGGCCCGCCCTGGCTCCTGCACCGGTACTGGCGCAGGTTGCCGCCCCGGCTGCGCCGGTCACGCCAGCCCGTCTGCCCGAGCCCGTTCGCAGCGTAGAGGGCATCAGCGAGTACCGGCTGGCCAACGGGTTGCAGCTGCTGCTCGTGCCGGACGACTCGAAGCCCACGACCACCGTGAACCTCACGGTGCGCGTGGGCAACCGGCACGAGAACTATGGCGAGACGGGCATGGCACACCTGCTCGAGCACCTGGTCTTCAAGGGCTCGACGCGTCACCCCAATGCCTGGGCCGAGTTCACCCGCCGCGGGATGCGCTCCAACGGCACGACCTGGGTCGACCGCACCAACTACTTCGCCAGCTTCGCCGCCAGCGACGAGAACCTGGCCTGGCTCATCGACTGGCTGGCCGACGCGCTCGTGAACAGCTTCATCGCCAAGAAGGACCTCGACACCGAGATGACGGTGGTGCGCAACGAGATGGAG
>JBDKFA010000349.1:0-4990 GCA_039798945.1 Pseudomonadota bacterium | reverse complement strand
GCACCGTGCGCCCGATCGAGATCCGCACCTCGGTGCTGCCGCGCACGCACGGCTCGGCCCTCTTCACGCGCGGCGAGACGCAGGCGCTGGCCGTGGCCACGCTCGGCACCGAGCGCGACGCGCAGCGCATCGACGCGCTGGCGGGCGAGTTCGAGGACCGCTTCATGCTGCACTACAACATGCCCCCCTTCGCCACGGGCGAGACGGGCCGCGTGGGCAGCCCCAAGCGCCGCGAGATCGGCCACGGTCGCCTGGCCAAGCGCGCGCTCATCGCCGCGCTGCCGAGCAAGGAAGACTTCCCCTACGTGCTGCGCGTGGTCAGCGAGATCACCGAGAGCAACGGCTCGTCGTCGATGGCCTCGGTGTGCGGGGGCTGCCTGGCGCTGATGGACGCCGGCGTGCCGATGAAGGCGCACGTCGCCGGCATCGCCATGGGTCTCATCAAGGACGGCAACCGCTTCGCCGTGCTCACCGACATCCTCGGCGACGAGGACCACCTCGGCGACATGGACTTCAAGGTGGCCGGCACCACCGCGGGCGTGACGGCCCTGCAGATGGACATCAAGATCCAGGGCATCACGCGCGAGATCATGCAGGTCGCGCTCGCCCAGGCCAAGGAAGCGCGCATGCACATCCTCGGCAAGATGGTCGAGGCGATGGGTGGCGCCAAGGAAGAGGTGAGCCAGTTCGCGCCGCGCCTGTACACGATGAAGATCAACCCGGAGAAGATCCGCGACGTGATCGGCAAGGGCGGCGCCACCATCCGCGCCCTCACCGAGGAGACGGGCTGCACGATCGACATCGGCGAGGACGGCACGATCACGATCGCCTCCACCGACTCCGGCAAGGCCGAGTTCGCCAAGCAGCGCATCACCGAGATCACGGCCGAGGCCGAGATCGGCAAGGTCTACGAGGGCCCGGTCACCAAGATCCTCGACTTCGGCGCGCTCGTCAACATCCTGCCCGGCAAGGACGGCCTGCTGCACATCAGCCAGATCGCCTTCGAGCGCGTGGAGCGCGTGGAGGACTACCTGAAGGAAGGCCAGGTGGTGAAGGTCAAGGTCCTCGAGACCGACGAGAAGGGCCGCATCAAGCTGTCGATGAAGGCGCTGCTCGACAAGCCCGAGGGCTGGGTCGAGGAGGAGCGCCCGCGCCGCGAGTTCGGCGATCGCGGTGACCGTGGCGACCGTGGCGACCGTGGCCCGCGCCGCGAGCGTGGCGACCGCGGGGATCGCGGTGACCGTCCGCGCCGCGAGCCGCGTGAGCCCCGGGAGCCGCGCGAGGCGCGTGAAGGCGAGGGCGGTGATGCCGCGCCATCACCGGCATCCTCTCCCGCGGCCGCGCCTGCTGGCGAGGCCCCGCGCACCGAGTGAGCCTGGCGGCACCCCGAACCCGGGGTGCCCGTTGCACACACGTACGAGGCGATGAGAGCGATCGAGATCACCCAGCCGGGCGGGCCACAGGTGCTGGTGCCCTGCGAGCGTCCCGACCCGGTGCCCCGGGCCGGGGAATTGCTGGTGCAGGTGTCGGCCAGCGGCGTGAACCGGCCCGACGTGCTGCAGCGCAAGGGCCTGTACCCGATGCCCCCGGGCGTATCCGATCTACCCGGTCTGGAAGTTGCAGGCACGGTGGTCGGCGGCGACGCCGCTGAGCTCGCGGCTGCCGGCTGGCGCCTGGGCGACCGGGTGTGCGCCTTGGTGGCTGGCGGAGGCTATGCCGAGCGCTGCATGGCGCCCATCGGCCAGTGCCTGCCTGTGCCGGCCGGGCTCGGTGACATCGAGGCTGCCGCGCTGCCCGAGACCTTCTTCACCGTCTGGCAGAACGTGTTCGAGATCGCGCGCCTGCAGCCGGGCGAGACGCTTCTCGTGCAGGGCGGCTCCAGTGGCATCGGCGTCACGGCCATCGCGCTCGCGCGGGCCCTGGGCAGCCGCGTCATCGTCACGGCGGGCACTGACAAGAAGTGCGCGGCATGTGTGGCGCTCGGGGCGGAGCACGCGATCAACTACCGCACCCAGGACTTCGTCGCCGAGGTGCTGCGCCTGACCGATGGGCGGGGTGCGGACGTCATCCTCGACATGGTGGCCGGCGACTACCTCGGCCGCGAGCTGCGTTGCGTCGCCGACGACGGTCGCATCGCCGTGATCGCCGTGCAGGGCGGCACGCGCAGCGAGCTCGATTCAGGCCTGCTGCTGCGCAAGCGCGTGACGGTGAGCGGCTCCACGCTGCGGCCGCGTTCGGTCGCCTACAAGACCTCACTGGCGCAGGCGCTGCGCCAGCGTGTGTGGCCGCTCATCGAGGCCGGGCGTGTGCGCCCGGTGATCCACCGCGTCTACCCGGCCGCGCAGGCGGCCGATGCGCATGCGCTGATGGAGTCCAGCACGCACGTGGGCAAGATCGTGCTGCAGTGGCAGGAGGCATGATGGGCCGTCGCAAGCTGGTGGTGGGCAACTGGAAGATGAACGGCAGCCGCAGCGCGAATGCGCAGCTGCTGTCGGGCATGCTCGAGGCGCGTCCCTTCGCCTGCGACGTGGCCGTGTGCGTGCCGTATCCGTACCTGCCGGAGACGGCGGTCACGCTGGCCGGCGGCGAGTTGCGCTGGGGCGCGCAGGATTGCTCCGCGCACGAGGCGGGCGCCTACACCGGCGAGGTGTCGGTGGCGATGCTGGCGGAGTTCGGGTGCCGCTACGTGATCGTCGGGCACTCCGAGAGGCGGGCGCTGCACGGCGAGACCGATGCAACCGTGGCCGACAAGGCGCGCGTTGCGCTCGCGCACGGCATCATCCCGATCGTCTGCGTCGGCGAGACGCGTGCGCAGCGCGAGGCCGGCCAGACCGACGGGGTCGTGAAGCGGCAGCTGTCTGCCGTGATACACGCGCTCGGCCACTGTGCCGGCGAAGTGGTGGTGGCCTACGAGCCCGTATGGGCCATCGGCACCGGCCTCACCGCCACCCCGGAGCAGGCGCAGGCGGTGCATGCGTTGCTGCGTGCGCAATTGCGTGCCGCCACGCCGCGCGCCGACGCGATGCTGCTGTTGTACGGCGGCAGCATGAAGCCCGACAACGCCGCGGCGCTGCTCGCGCAGCCCGACATCGACGGTGGCCTCATTGGCGGCGCCTCGCTGAAGGCCACCGACTTCGTGGCCATCTGCCGCGCCGCCGGCTGAACCGTTTCGAGATTCCTGGAGCTCTTCGATCATGCAAGTCTGGTTGACCCTCGTTCTCGTGCTGCAACTGCTGTCGGCGCTGGCCATGATCGGGCTCGTGCTCGTGCAGCATGGCAAGGGTGCCGACATGGGGGCGTCTTTCGGCAGCGGCTCCTCCGGCAGCCTGTTCGGCGCCACGGGCAGCGCGAACTTCCTGTCCCGCTCCACGGCCGTGTGCGCCACGATCTTCTTTGCCTGCACGCTGGCGCTGGCCTTTGCCGGGACCACGGGCACGAGCCGCAGCGGTGGCGGCAGCGTGCTCGACCAACCGGCTGCAGCGGCCAGTGGTGCGGCTCCGGCGTCGGCACCTGCCGTCGGCGTCATTCCGGGCGCGGCGCCTGCTGCGGGTCTGCCCGCAGCTCCCGCTGCGACACCGGGCTCGGCTCCGGTTCCCAAGCAGTGAAGCATTTCCTTCCAGCCCCTGCAGCCAAGAGGGAAGGGAGCCTTCTTCTGCGGTAAAATACGAGCTGTCGTTTCAGCGACCCTTGCGGGGTCGCCGGCGACAGGTTGACGCAAGGCCGACGTGGTGAAATTGGTAGACACGCTATCTTGAGGGGGTAGTGGCGAAAGCTGTGCGAGTTCGAGTCTCGCCGTCGGCACCAACAACAGGTTCTTTTCCAGCGTGCCCGTCCGAGGGGGGCGGTTCACGCGGCGCCCCTCGCGCATGCGCGAGTCGCTGGGAGTGTCATCGGGCGGTGTTTCAGCCGTCGCGGTTCCCCCGCTCATCGGGCGTGAAAGCCATGACGAACAACTGACAAGAGGTCCCATGAACCTCCAGGAATATCTGCCGGTCATCCTGTTCATCCTCGTGGGGGTGGGCGTCGGCATCGTTCCTCAAGTCATCGGCTTCGTCTTCGGCCCGAACCGGCCCGACAGCGCCAAGAACAGTCCCTACGAGTGCGGCTTCGAGGCCTTCGAAGACGCTCGCATGAAGTTCGACGTGCGCTACTACCTCGTGGCCATCCTGTTCATCCTCTTCGACCTCGAGATCGCCTTCCTCTTCCCCTGGGCGGTGGCACTGCACGACATCGGCGCCACGGGCTTCTGGGCCATGATGGTCTTCCTCGGCATCCTCGTGGTGGGCTTCGTCTACGAGTGGAAGAAGGGTGCGCTCGATTGGGAATGAGTCAATGAGCCGGGAGTGCAGCCATGGGCATTGAAGGCGTGCTGAAAGAAGGCTTCGTCACCACCTCGGTCGACAAGCTGATCAACTGGTCGAAGACGGGCTCGCTGTGGCCCATGACCTTCGGTCTCGCGTGCTGTGCCGTCGAGATGATGCATGCGGGCGCGTCGCGCTACGACATCGATCGTTTCGGCATGCTGTTCCGTCCCAGCCCGCGTCAGTCCGACCTGATGATCGTGGCCGGCACTCTGTGCAACAAGATGGGCCCGGCGCTGCGCAAGGTGTATGACCAGATGTCCGAGCCGCGATGGGTGTTGTCCATGGGCTCGTGCGCCAACGGCGGCGGCTACTTCCACTACAGCTACTCGGTGGTGCGCGGTTGCGACCGCATCGTGCCGGTCGACGTCTATGTGCCGGGCTGCCCGCCCACGGCCGAGGCGCTGCTCTACGGCATCCTGCAGCTGCAGGCCAAGATCCGCCGCGAATACACCATCGCCCGCTGAAGCAGGAGCAAGCCAAGCATGAGCACCAAACTCGACAAGCTGGAAGCTGCCCTGCACAACGTGCTGGGCGACAAGATCAAGCGCCTGGACAAGCTCAAGGGCGAGATCACCCTCACCGTTTCTGCGGCCGACTACCTGGGCGTGGCCACCACGCTGCGCGAC
>JBDKFA010000348.1:0-3441 GCA_039798945.1 Pseudomonadota bacterium | reverse complement strand
CAACTACTCGTCTACGCGGCATACAAAAGGTCCTGAGGTTCTGAAGTCTGGAGGCCCTGGGGTTACTGCTTCGGGCGCTTCGCGCCGTACTTCGAGCGGCCCTGCTTGCGGCCCTGCACGCCGACCGCGTCGAGCGTGCCGCGGACGACGTGATAGCGCACTCCCGGCAGGTCCTTCACGCGGCCGCCGCGCACGAGCACCACGCTGTGCTCCTGCAGGTTGTGGCCTTCACCGCCGATGTAGGAGATCACCTCCTGCTGGTTCGTCAGGCGCACCTTGGCGACCTTGCGCAGCGCGGAGTTCGGCTTCTTCGGGGTGGTGGTGTAGACGCGCGTGCACACGCCGCGGCGCTGCGGGTTGCCCTGCAGGGCCGGCGACTTCGACTTCACGGCCTCGGTCTGGCGGCCGTGGCGCACGAGCTGGTTGATGGTGGGCATGGTGATGCAGTTCCCGGTGGATTCGCGTGCCGTCGCACGAGGTCTCGAGGTTTCGAGGTTCCGGCAGGCCCGTGCCGAGCGCTCCAGCAGGAGGAGGCTTTCCCGCGCGCCACCCGCTTCGGGGGGCGCCCCATTGAGGAGCTCGGAAAAGCCGCTCGGCAAAGAGCGCGGCAAAAATCTGCCGAAAAGCCCGCTAGTATAGCGCCCTGGCCCCGGCGCCGCAAGGGCACCGCGGGGCCCCGCGCCGCTATAGTGCCGGCGCATGGATCGGGGTCTTGACAGGGAGGGCCGCCGCGACCTCTCCGCGCAGGCCGCGTCCGGGCCGCTCGCGCACGAGGCCGGCACGGCAGCGGGCGGCGTCGTGTTCGACACCAATGTGGTGCTGGACTGGCTGTGGTTCGGCGACCCGCGCGTGCAGGCGGTGGCGGGCGCGGTCCGCGCCGGCCACCTGCACTGGCGCGGCAGCGCACCGATGCGCAGCGAGCTTGCGGCCGTGATGGCACGCGGGCAGTTGCCCGCACGCGACCGCGACCCCGCGACGGTGCTCGACGAGTTCGACCGGTGGTGTTGCCTGGACATGCCGGCAGCGGCCGGGCCGCTGCGCTGCAGCGACCCGGACGACCAGAAGTTCATCGACTTCGCACTGGCGACGCGGGCGTGCGCGCTCTTCACGCGCGACCGCTGCGTACTGCGGCTGGCACGCCCTGCACGCGCGTGGGGCCTGTGGGTAGGCCCGCCCGAACGCTTTGTCGTTCAGGCGCCGAGCGGCGCACGCTGGCAGCCAGCCGGCTAGCTGGCCCGCCGGCCAGCCGACGACCGCCCGCCACGAGGCAGCCGCGCCCGCGCACCGAGCCGGACGGCGTCACCGCCCCCGGCCCGCGCGCGGCGGGCGTTCACTCGCGCGAGCCGCCCGCCGCGGCGGCAGCCGCAGCGGCGTCCACGCCCGCCAGCTGCGCCGCGGCCAGTTCCTCGGCCTCCTGCAGCGCGATGGCGCGGCGCTCGGACTCGTCCATCTCCTCCTTGGCCTTGCGTGCGCCGTGGTAGGCCATGCCCGTGCCCGCCGGGATCAGGCGGCCGACGATCACGTTCTCCTTCAGGCCGCGCAGCTCGTCGCGCTTACCCATGATGGCAGCCTCGGTGAGCACGCGAGTGGTCTCCTGGAAGGAGGCCGCGGAGATGAAGGAGTCGGTGGACAGGCTCGCCTTCGTGATGCCCAGCAGCACGTCCGAGTAGCTCGCCACCGTCTTGTCCTGCGCGCGCAGGTCGTCGTTGGTCTGCAGCAGCTCGCTGCGCTCGACCTGCTCGCCCGAGATGTAGGAGCTCTCGCCCGGGTCGACGATCTGCACGCGGCGCAGCATCTGGCGCACGATCACCTCGATGTGCTTGTCGTTGATCTTCACGCCCTGCAGACGGTAGACGTCCTGCACCTCGTCGGAGATGTAGCGCGCGAGCTCCTCGATGCCCAAGAGGCGCAGGATGTCCTGCGGATCGGCCGCGCCGTCGACGATGAGCTCGCCGCGGTTGACCACCTGGCCCTCGTGCACGAGGATGTTCTTCTCCTTGGGCACGAGCTCCTCGTGGACCTTGCCATCCGGGTCGGTGATCTGCAGCCGCACCTTGCCCTTGGTCTCCTTGCCGAAGGAGACGGTGCCGGTGATCTCGGCGAGCATGCCCTTGTCCTTGGGGCTGCGCGCCTCGAAGAGCTCGACCACGCGCGGCAGGCCGCCCGTGATGTCGCGCGTCTTCTGGCCTTCCACCGGGATGCGGGCGAGCACCTCGCCCGGGGCGAGGTCCTGGCCGGCACGCACCTGGATCAGCGCGCCCACCGGGAAGCCGATCGTCACCGAGTGGTCGGTGCCCGGGATCTTCACCTCCTGGCCGGCGGCGTCCAGCAGCTTGACCTGCGGGCGCACCACCTTGGTCGAGCCGCGGCGCTTGGGGTCGATGACCACCAGCGTGGACAGGCCCGTGACCTCGTCGACCTGCTTGGCGACGGTCACGCCTTCCTCGACGTTCTCGAACTTCGCACGGCCCGCGAACTCGGTGATGATGGGGCGGGTCAGCGGGTCCCACTCGGCAAGCTTGGTGCCGGCCTTGATGGCCTGGTCGGCCTTGACCTTCAGCGTCGCGCCATAGGGAACCTTGTGGCGCTCGCGCTCGCGGCCGTGGGTGTCCAGGATGATCACCTCGCCCGAGCGCGCGATCACGACGAGCTCGCCCTTGCCGTTGGTGACGTAGCGCATCGTGGCGTTGAAGCCCACGAGGCCGTCGCTCTTGGCGTCCACGCTGGAAGCCACCGCCGCGCGCGAGGCTGCACCGCCGATGTGGAAGGTGCGCATCGTCAGCTGCGTGCCGGGCTCGCCGATGGACTGCGCGGCGATCACGCCCACCGCCTCGCCGACGTTGACGAGACCGCCGCGACCAAGGTCGCGGCCATAGCACCTGGCGCACAGGCCGTAGCGCGTGTCGCAGGTCAGCGGCGTGCGCACCTTGACCTCGTCCACGCCCGCTGCCTCGAGCACGTCGAGCACGTCCTCGTCGATCATCTGGCCGGGCTCGAGGATGGCGTCCTGGGTTTCCGGGTGCAGCACCTCCACCGCGGCCACGCGGCCGAGGATCCGGTCGCGCAGGCTCTCGATGACTTCACCACCCTCGACCAGGGCACGGATAGCGATGCCGTTTTGCGTGCCGCAATCGTCTTCGGTGACCACGAGGTCCTGCGTCACGTCCACCAGGCGGCGCGTGAGGTAGCCGGAGTTGGCGGTCTTGAGCGCCGTGTCCGCCAGGCCCTTGCGCGCGCCGTGCGTGGAGATGAAGTACTGCAGCACGTTCAGGCCTTCACGGAAGTTGGCCGTGATCGGCGTCTCGATGATCGAGCCGTCGGGCTTGGCCATCAGGCCGCGCATGCCGGCGAGCTGGCGGATCTGCGCTGCCGAGCCGCGCGCCCCGGAGTCGGCCATCATGTAGATGGAGTTGAAGGACTCCTGGTCGACTTCCTTGCCGT
>JBDKFA010000347.1:0-5051 GCA_039798945.1 Pseudomonadota bacterium | reverse complement strand
CTACCCGACTGCGGACGCACCAGGTGCCACACCTCGTCGAAGGCCTGGGCCGGCTGGCCCGTCTCCTCGCGGATCAGGCCGTGGACGCGCACGCTGACGACGTCGCGGCCTTCCTCGGTGGCGAACTCCACCACCTGCGCGTCCACACGCTCGACGTCGGTGGTCTGCGCGACCGCACCACGGTCTTGCAGGTCCAGGCGCAGCGAGGCGAAGAGCTCCGGCGTGGTGAACTGGCGCAGGTCGTCCAGGTCGCCCTTGTCGTTGGCGGCCTGCAGGCGGATGAAGATCATCTTGGCCACGCGCTCGAAAGCCGGCAGGTCGAAACCTTCGGGCAGCTTCGGTCCGGTCGAGACGGGCACCTCGGACGCCACAGGCGCCGCCGCTGCGGGCACCTCGGCCGCGCCGCCGAGCCGGGGCAGGGGCTGTCCGGTCACCGACACTTCGCCGCCTGCAGGCGAGGTGGACACGGGCGCCAGCGCACTGCGTGCAGTGGCCGTCGCAGGCTCCGCTGCAGGCGCATCGGCCGCGCCGCCGGCCGCCGTGCCGCCAACCGTGCCGACACCGGCACCCGCCAGCGCAGGCTGGCGCCCCGCAGCCGCGCCGCCTGCGAAGCGACGCATCAGGAAGCGCACCAGGAAGAACGCCGCGACGGCCAGCAGCACCACCATGAGGAAGTTGGCAAACGCCTCACCCAGCCCCAGGTGGCTCATCAGGGCAGCAAGCCCCAGGCCCGCCGCCAGGCCGGCGATGGGCCCGAGCCAGGAGCGCTTGGCGGGCGCAGCCGCCGCCGCGGTGGCAGCCGTGGCCCCGGCCGCTGCCGGCGCGGTGGCCGGGGACGGCGTGGGCGTCGCAGGCGTCGGTGCGGCCTGCTGCGCCGGCGGGCTTTGCGGCGCCTGCTGGGCGGGCGCGCTGCGCTGCATGCCCGCATTCTTCCCGCCGGCCAGCCGCTTCGCGTCGGCAAGACTCGGAACGATCAAAGCCGCCACCAGCACCGCGGCGACCCCCAGGGTTGCACGACCCGCCAGCCAGTTTCTCATCCTCATGTCCTTCTGTCGTTTCGACGTGTTGAATAGGAGTGTCGGGGCGCTTGCACGGCACCCCTCAGCGCCTTAGTGTGCGACACCCTTCCCCGGTTCCCCAACTTCCGTGGTGGAAGCCCTGTGCGGAGCAGGGCTGCCACCGGGTGCACCCGGCTTGTCGAGCCGTCCGCCGAGGGGCAGCATGCAAGCCGCGATGAGAAAGGCCCTTTCATGACCCCGCGGCACCCGACGCCTGCCCGCCGGTGGGTGCTCTGGGGGTTGGTGCTGGCCGTGCTGATGGCCGCCATGGGGGTGCTGGCCTGGCGGCATGTGCCCGGCTGGCTGCACGCCCTGGTCGAGCAGGAGGGCAGCCAGGCCCTCGGGCGCCGCGTCACGCTCGAGCGGCTGGAGGTTTCGGTGGCTCCGCTGGCTTTGACGCTGCACGGGCTGCGCGTGGCCGGGGCAGGGGAATCAGCGGTCGCGGGTGTGCCTGACGTGCCGCCGCAGCTCGCGGCGACGCGCGTGCACGTGGCGATGGCCATGGCCTCGATCCCGGCCCGTGCGCCGGTGGTGGACGACCTGCAGGTCGATGGCCTGCGGGTGCGGCTGGCCCGGGTGGCGCCGGGCCGTACGGACGTGGACGACATCCTGGCCCGGCTGCGGGTCCCTCCCGCTGGCCAGCCGGGGGCGCAGGCACCGGCCGAGCCCGGGCCGCCGCGCTTCGCCGTGCACCGCCTGCGCCTGGCCGATGGACACCTGCAGCTCGACGACCGGGTCGTGGGCCCGTCGTTGGCCGTGGCCCGCATCGGCCTCGAGCTCGACGCGTTCAGCACGCTCGACGGCGCGCAGGCGGCGCGCGCACGGCCGCGCCTGGCCTTCACGCTGGACGGCGTGCCGGTGACGCTCACGGCCGACGCCGCGCCCTTCGCCGCAACCCCGCAGGCGAGCTTCGAGTTCGGCCTGGCGGGCGCGCTGCCGCTGGCACGGGCCTGGGCGTACCTGCCGGCGGGCCTGCCCGGGCAGGCCGAGGGAGGCGCCCTCCGCACCACGCTCAGGGGCCATGTCGCGCTGCCGGCGGGCCAGCCGCTGCAGCTCGAGCTGCGCGGCGACGCCGTGCTCGATACCCTGGCGTGGCGCATGCCGGGCCCGGCGCAGCCCGTTTCCTGGCGGCGCCTGGCCGTGGAAGGCCTGCACCTCACGCTGCACGAGCAGCGGCTGGCCGTGGCGCGCGTGCGGCTGGAGGGCCCACGGGCCGAGGCCGGCCGTGACCGGCAGGGCCGCTTCTGGGTCGGAGGGCTGGTGCAGCCTGGCGTGTCCGACAGGGTTGCCGCCCCGGCCGGTCGCCCCACGACCGCCGCTCCTGCCGCCCACGCGGCGGCCGCTGCGTCGGCTCCCGGCACCGCTGCGCCCGCCTGGCGGGTGAGCCTCGCCCGCGTGGAAGTGGCAGATGGGGAACTCGGCTGGGCCGACGCCGCTGCTCCCACGCCGGTGCGGTGGCGCGTGCAGGCGCTCCAGGCCGCGGCGCAGCCGCTGGCCTGGCCGCTGGCCGAACCGGTCGACATGGAGGTGTCGGCGCGGCTGCACACGCCGGGGCTGCCTGCCTCGGCCTGGCAGGCCCGCGGGCGCTGGGCGCGACCGGCGCTCGAGGCAACGCTGAAGGCCGAGGGCGTACGCCTGGAGGCGCTCGCGCCCTACCTCGAGGGGGTCCTGCGCCCGCGGGCTTCGGGCCTGCTCAGTCTGGACGCTGCGGTGCAGGCCCGAACCGAGCCGTCCCTGGGCGTGCAGCTGCGGCTCAGGCGACTCCAGGGCGAGGCTCTGCAGCTGCGCGAGCCGGGCGCCCCGGCACCCGCTGCGCGGGTGTCGAGGCTGACCGTGGATGACGCGCAGCTGCAGTGGCCGGCGGCACGGATTCAGGTGGGACGCGTACGCGTGCAGGCACCGCTGCTCGCCTTGGTGCGGACGCCCGACGGAGCGCTCGACGTCGAGCGTTGGGTCGCGTCGTCCGGGGCGGTACGCCAGGCGCCGGCCTCGCAGGTGCCAGCCACGCAGGTGCCGGGTGTCGGCCGCGCTGCCCCCGGGGCTCAGCGCGAGCCCCGCCGTCCGGGGGGGCCGCCGGCTGCGCCGGCCTGGGCCTTGCGCGTGGATGATCTGTCGATCGACAGCGCCCGGCTGAGGTGGCGCGACGAGACCCCCGCCGTGCGCCAGGAAGATCGCCCCCTCGAGCTCGGCTTCGGCGTGCCGAGCCTGCGGGTGCAAGGCTTGGCCTGGCCGCCCGGGCCCGCGCCAATGCGCGTGGGCCTGCGTGCCGAGCTCGAGCCGGCCGCCGCGGGGGACGTGCCCGGCCAGGTCGAGGCGCAGGCGAGCGTCGGGCTGGCCCCGCCGAGCGTGCGCGGAGTGGTGCGGGCCGAGCGGGTGCCGCTGCATCGCGTGGCGCCTTATGTGGCGGCGGGCCTGCCCGTACGGGTGGCCAGCGCAGAGCTCGGCATCCAGGCGGAGATCGACCTCACCCGGACCGATGCCGGCGTGGCCGGCCACATCGACGGCCGCGCGCTGCTTGCCGACGTGCTGTTGCGCTCGCGCGTGGCCGGCGCAGACGTGCAGGTCGGCGACGAGCTGCTGTCGTGGCAGGCGCTGGCGGTGGAGCCCGTGCGCGCGCGCTGGCAGCCCGGCGAGCTGACAGCTGTCGAGATCGGGCAGGTGGTGCTGAGCGACGCCTACTCGCGCCTCGTCATCACCGAGCGCGGCACGTTCAACCTCGTGGACACGATGCAGCCGGAGGCTGCAGCCGCTCCGGCTGCCTCCGACGCCCGCCCGCCGGCGGCCGTGCCGCCATCCTCCTCGGGTAGCCGCGCCGCCGCGCCACCTGCGCAGGCGCCAGCGTCCTCCGCTTCGCCGGACACACCGCCCGCTGTCGCCGCACCGGCCACCCCGGACGGTGCCCGATGGCCCGTGGCGCTGACGATCGGCGAGACGCGCCTCGTGCGCGGGCGCGTCGATTTCAGCGACCGCTTCGTCAAGCCCAACTACTCGGCCGCCCTCACCGAGCTCGAGGGCACGCTCGGGCGCTTCTCGAGCGAGGACCGCGAACTGCCGGCGCTGCAGCTCACGGGCCGCGCCGCCGGCACGGCGGAGCTGCAGGTGCGCGGCTCGCTGAACCCGCTGGTCGTGCCCCCGGTGCTCGACCTGTCGGCGCGCGCCACCGGCTTCGAGCTGTCGACGATCTCCACCTACGCCGCCAAGTACGCCGGCTATGCGATCGAGCGCGGCAAGCTCAGCCTCGACCTGGCGTACCGCATCGACGCGGACGGCCGGTTGCAGGCTCGCAACCAGGTCGTGGTCAATCAGCTCACCTTCGGCGAGAAGGTGGACAGCCCCGATGCGACCACGCTTCCGGTGCGCCTGGCGATCGCGCTGCTCACCGACCGCAACGGCGTGATCGACCTCGATCTGCCCATCAGCGGCTCGATCAACGACCCGCAGTTCAGCGTCTTCGGCCTCGTGCTGAAGGTGCTGGGCAACCTGATCGTCAAGGCGGTGACGGCCCCGTTCGCGTGGCTCGCCGGCCCTGGCCGCGAAGACCTGAGCGTGGTCGAGTTCCGGCCCGGCACCGCCGAGCTGGCCACCTCGAGTGCGGCGGTGCTCGACCGGGTGGCGCAGGCGCTGGGGGACCGCCCCGCGTTGCGCATGACCGTCACCGGCGTCGCCGATCCCGCGAGCGAGCGCGAGGCGATGCAGGCCGAGGCGCTCATGCAGCGGCTGCGCGCCGAGCAGCGGCGCGAACTGGCACGCGCTGGCCGCGCGTTGGCCGCCGATGCGCCCTTGCCGGACATCGGGCCTGCCGAGCGCGAGAGGCTTCTCGCGCGGGTCTACGACCAGACCGCGCTGCCCGACAAGCCGCGCCAGGTGCTCGGCTTCGTGCGCAAGCTGCCGGCTCCAGACATGGAAGGCCGGCTGCAGCGGGCGGTGGTGGTCAGCACCGACAGCGCGCGCGAGCTCGCGATCCGCCGCGGGCTGGCCGTGCGCGAGGCGCTC
>JBDKFA010000346.1:0-6890 GCA_039798945.1 Pseudomonadota bacterium | reverse complement strand
TTTCACGGCGTCGCTGGTCATGGCCAGGCGCAGCGCATTGACCGGCACGATGCGCCGCGTCTCGTCGTCCCAGACCGTCTGCGTCCCGTAGATCAGGGCGAAGCTCTCCATGAGCCGCGTGACGGCACCCGGGTTCGCGGTGCGGGCCTTGCGCGGCCGGCCAGGCGCACGCGCCGGCTGCCTCGCACCCTTGCCCTCCAGCGCAGCCATGCGCACCAGGGTGGCGAGCAGTTCCTGCACGCCCCCTCCCCCCTCGTTGGGCGCGGACGCGCCGGACAGTGGGGAGGCAGGGTCTTCTGTCATGCGGACGACGTTGTCAGGCTGCGACATTCAGCACTTCCGAGCCGATGGTGTAGAAGGCGTGGCGGAGCTGGCGCCGCACCACGCCCAGGCCTGCGAGGAGGTGCAGGTCGTTAAAGTCGGTGTCCTTCGGGCCGCGCGGGTGGCGGCTGAAGATCGGCCAGGTGTAGTGGCACTCGGCCACCAGGCGGCTGGCCTCGTGCGCCCGGGCGCGTCCCGGGTTGCCCTCGGTGCGCCAGTCGTCGTCCGCGCAGATCAGCAGCGGCGACTGCGGGTGCAGCGCGCGCAGCAGCTGCACCACGTGCAGGATGTTGCCGGCGTCAAGCGCCACGAACACGGGCAGACGGCGCTCCAGCGCCATGCGCAGCGTGAGCCCGGTCGCGTATCCCTCGCACACGATCAGCGGCTCGCCGACCACCACGTGGCCCAGGCGCAGGCAACAGCCAGGCTTCTCGAAGCCACGCGTGAAGCGCTTCGTGCCGTCTGGGCGGATGGTCTGGCAGGCCCTCAAGGCCTGCTCGCGTGGCAGGTCGTAGCGCAGCAGCGGCACGACTATGGAGCCGTCGCGCAGGTAGCGACAGGCCTCGGCCTGCACGCCCTTGCGCTCCAGGTACTTGCTGTGGCCGGTGCGCGCCGCGGCGGCCCAGAGCTCCGAGGCGGTCATGGCAGCCGCCGCTGCAGCCTCGGCGCGTGCCTGGGCATCGGCCAGGCGCTGCGCTTCGCGGCGCGCCTGCAGCTGGGCCTGCTCGTCCTGGCTCAGGCCTTTCCAGTCCACCTCGACCCGGTGGCTCTCGCCGCCGCGCCAGTCGCCGAAGTTACCCACCACGACAGCCAGGCCGCCGCGCGTGCGCACCTCGCGCAGCGCGTACCACTGCCGCTTCTTCGGCCCAAAGCGTTGCACTTTGCCGCTCAGGTCCAGCGGCTGAGGTGGCATGTCGAGCCCGGCTGCGAGCATCTGGCCGATGACCTGCTGCTCGGTCATTACCCGATTCGCACCAGCGTGCGCCGCGCGAACGTCTCGCGCAGCACGAAGCGCTCGCCAAGCTCCCTCGGGCCGTTGCCGGTGGCCGGATGCTCATAGGCAAACGTCACCTCGAGCGGCTGGCCGGCTGCCGCCTTGCCGAACTCCACCAGGCGGCATACGCGGCCGGTCGGGGTGAGGTAGCGCCCGTGCCTATCCAGGTCAACCCGGCGGGGTGTTGAGCGTGCGCAGTTTTTCACGGGATAGACCTCGCGTCTGAGTCCGGTTCGGTCGGATTGCCGCGCATCACTCGGGCGATCACGATGGCCTCCCTATGACGCTGCTCGGCCCACTCTTTCAGGATGCGTACGACGAGCTGCCCACGGTCCAGGCCCTGGGCCAGCGAGACGGCATCGAGGATCGACACGATCTCGTCGGGGCACTGCGTCCGCAGCTCGGTGCTGTCGCGCCGCATGAATCAGCCTCCGAAAAAGAGCGCCGCCCGCCCGGGGCCTGGGTGACGAGGGAGTGGCGTCGAAGCCACCGGGCGGGCAGCCGGCAAGGCCGGCCAGCGGGGCGCGAAAACGCGGCGGCGAAGGGTGGCAACTGCATGCCGCGTGTTGGAGACTTTGGAGAGGAAGGGCGGGCGCCCTGCCCGGTGTACGCTGGCGGCTCTCACCCCAGCCAACGACACCAGGAGGGCGCCCATGGATCCAGAGATTTCGGTGAACGCGGACGGAACCATCTCCGTGCGCATGTCAGGAACCTTCACCGCGGACGACGTCCGCCGCGCGATCGAGCAGCTGTGCCAGGCGCGCGCGCAGGTGGCGCAAGACCCGACCAGCCCGGAGGGGCAGCGCGTGCTGCTGGCCGAGGACGCCCCGTGGTTCTCCGCCCCGCATGGCGACCGTTCCAACTTCCTGTTGCGAGTGCCCGGCCTCGGCTGGGTCGGCACCCTGCTGTCCCGGTCCGACGGCCTGCGGCTGGCGCACTACCTGGTAGGTCACCAGGTCAACGTGGTTGCGGCCGCCACGGCCTCCCCCGCCGGCGACACACAGCCGCAACTGGCACCCACAGGGGGCGGTGGTCATCTGCACTGATGACATCACGCAGCCTCCTGCGCAGCCACCGGCCGCGCCACGTCGATGACAGGCCGGCCGGCCGGGTGCGGCCAGGTCGGGTCGGGGATGCGGGCCCAGCACACATCGGGGCGCAGCGATTCGCACAGCGTGGCGCCGTGCGTCGCGCGCTCGATGGCCGGGCAGCGCTCGGGTGGGATGCCGCGGTGGCGGTACGCGTGCGCGGTCGGCGCGCTGACGCCGGCCATACGCGCCACTGCAGAGGTGCCGCCGAGGGAGTCGATGAGCAGTGAGTGGTTCACGGGCCCGGACTTTAGCGGTCGCGAAACTTTCGCGCAAGCCCGCGCGCGCTTAGCGTGGGCTAACTTCACAACATGAAGATCACTGACATCCGCCGCCACAACCTGCAGCTGCTGCAGGACGCCGACTATGGCGGCGTGCAGGCTCGCATGGCTTCGCGACTCAAGCGCAAACCCGCACAGATCAGCCAGTGGTTCGCCGGCTATCGCACCATTCGCGAAGACACGGCGAGGGATCTTGAGCAGAAGGCAGGCAAGCCGCCTGGGTGGCTCGACGTCAACCGCAGCGCGGAGGGCAGCTTTCTCAAGGCGTCGCCTGTGACGTCGGAGGCTGTTGCGCAGGACAGCGGCAAGGCCAGGCCGTGGTCTGCCAGCCGTGCTTCAACACGGTGGCCGCTCACGGTCATCGACCCGGAAGATTGGGGCGCTCTGAGTGATGACGAGCGCATGCAGCTGGAAGCGGCCCTGCTGGCGGCCCTGGCCGACGTCAAGAGACGGCGGCGCGAGAGGGCAGAGCTCGACTCAGGCGCCGCCGGGAAACACGTCGCTGCGGCGTGACCAGGTGCGCCGAGGTTTACATTTTTCCGACCACCACGCTCAGGCGCGGGAAAGACGCCTAAAGCCCCACATCACTGCGGAATAAGCGTAATGCCGCAGTGCTTGCAGCGCTTGGCGTCCCGGAGCACCAGTTCACGGCAGTCGGGGCACCGAACGTGGGTCTCTGGGGTCGGCCCGACAGGCGCCTGATTTCTTCGGCCCAGGGCCAAAACGAGCAACCCCGCCAACAGCGGGGAGATCACGACGGCCAGGAAAAACCAGCCGAAGCCTGACCGCCCTCGCGAGGTGGCAGCCACTCCGACCACGACGGCCAGCCCGATCCAGAGGAATCCGAACTCCATCTTTCGCGCTCCCTTTCGGTGTTGTTAGGGCCTCAACTGTACCGACAGCGCAGCGCGCTGCAAGATCGCGCGAAATTTCGCGGCAGCTATTGACCTAAAACTTTCGCGTGCGCTAAATTCGCGTCCCAGCCCCACGACAACGGCACCGCCGGGGGCAGAGGACGCGATGCAGCACGACCTGGCCGCCCTGGCCGAACTGGATGCAGCCCTGGCGCGCGACGCCCAGGAGCAGGCCCGCGCCGAACGCGCGGCCCGGTACGCGCTGGCCATGCAGGCCTGTGGGGAGGCGCTGCTGTGAGCGCGCCGAACTCAGACCGGCACGATGCCGTAGCCTGCCAGGCGCGCCAGCCTGGCACTGTACGCCTGCCAGTTGGCGGCGCTGTCAGTTGGGATCGACCCGTCACCGTACAGGTGTATGCACCGGGCGTCGGCGTGACCCTTGTGCGAGAGGGCGACAACCTGCCGCTCCGAGAGGGCGCGTTTGAACTTGAAGCGCGAGGGGTGCGTGTCGTAGTCGACCCACTCGCGGCCAAACACGCCGAGCGGCTTGTACTGGCGGTTGAGCGCGATGTAGCTGCCGTCAGCAAGCCGCTGCAGGCAGTAGATCAGGAAGACGGCGCGAACTTCGGTGGCGTTCGTTTCGGTCATGGAACCTCCCTGGTAAGAACCGCGATTCTGAGCATGCCCCAGGGCAGCGGCAAGACGAGGATTGCCGAGCAGCTGGCACCACGGATCGGCTGCCGTTCAGTGATCGACGAGTGGTGGCCGGGCCAGCCTCTTCGGCAGGGCGCGCTGCACCTGACCCACGCGCCGGCAGAAGAGGTGCTGCTGTGAGCGCCCGCTCCGAGCGCCTGGCCAGCCTGGTGCTGGCCGCCGCGATCGGCGTGGGCCTGGCGCTGGCGCTGGTGCACTGGGTCGACCTCAGCCTGGCCGATGGCGCCTCGAGCGCAGCCCTGCTGGCCATGCCGGTGGGCAGCCGCTGGGCAGAGTTCGTGAGGCGCTGGCGCCTCGCGCTGCTCAGGCGCGAGCTGCGCTACACGCTCGACGAGATCGCGTGGGTAAGCGAGGACATCGCCGAGATCCTGCCGTTCCAGCTGGAGCGCTACCAGCGCCACGCGCAGCTGCTGCAGGCTCGCATCACCGCACTGGAGACGCAGCCGTGAGCGCCTGGAATGTCTCGGTGCGCGGCACCGTGTCCTACGCGTGCCGCGCCGTGACGCCGCCGGACGCGAGCCTGGTGCAGGTGCACGCCGTGATTCGGCAGCACGCACCGCGCACGCCGCTCGTGCACGCCTACCTGCTCATGGGCACCGGCCAGGCCGGCATGGAGCGTGCGGCGCTCGAGCTGCAGCGGCTGCAGCGTGGCGTGTCGGTGCAAGCCATCGGCCAATCGTTGACGGCCGTGGACGCCGACCCGAACCAGCTCTGGCTGCGCGGGTGCGTGGCCATCGAATCAGCGCGGGTGCCCGCATGACCCACATCACCCTCATCGGCCTCACCGGCCTGGCCGGCACGGGCAAAGACAGCGCCGCCGCGCACCTGGTGCGCGAGTACGGGTTCGTGCAGGCGGCCTTCGCTGACCCCATCCGCAGCATGGCGCTGCAGTTCCTTGAGGAGGCTGGCATCGACCACGCCTGGATGACGGAGCGCTTTCTCAAGGAGCGGCCGATCCCTGGCCTGGGGGTCAGCGCCAGGGCGCTCATGCAGACGCTTGGCACCGAGGTGGGCCGCGCGCTGCATCACGACCTGTGGGTGCGCCACCTGCACATGCGGCTCGGCTTCGGAGAGAACCCTGGCAGCGTGGAGATGGTGGCACCGGTGCATGACCGAATCGTCATAAGCGACGTGCGCTTCGCCAACGAGGCGAGCTGGCTGCGGCGGCTCGGTGGCCGCCTGGTGCGCCTGCATCGAGACAGCGCGCCAGGCGTGCGGCTGCATTCGAGCGAGCAGCACGTGCTCGACCTCCCGACGCATGTGGACATCTGGAACAACGGCCCGACGCTGGCCGGCCTGCACGGCCTGCTTGATGGCGTGATGGCCGACCTGGGCGTCGAGCGGCGCGAGCCGAGCTTCGACTTCGGAAACCCGAGCTTCGGATAGCAGATGGCCACCGGAATCCGATCACTGGACGCACTGCGCGAGCGGTGCTACGTGGACCCCGACACCGGCTGCTGGCACTGGCGGGGCGCCATGAGCCGCAGCAACGGGCGAGACGAGCCGCGGCTTTACCTGCCGGACATCGCCCGCGTCACCACGCTGCCGCGGGCGGCGTGGCACCTGTCTGGCAAGCCTTTGCCGAGGGTGAAGCACCTGACCGTGTGGCGGCGCTGCGGCTGCGACACCTGCGGCAACCCGGCGCACCTGAAGGCCGGCAGCCGGTCCGACTGGGGCCAGTGGGTGGCCGCCCAGGGGCACCTGCGCGGCCGCCTCGAGCGGCGGCTCATCAACCGGCGCATCAAGGTCGAGACCGGGCAGACGCGCATCACGCTGGAGCTGGCCGAGTGGATCCGCGACAGCCACCAGAACGGCCGCGAGGTGGCGCATGCGCTCGACGTGTCGCCCCAGGTGGTGAGCCGCGTGCGCACCGGCAGATGCTGGGCTCCGGTGGCCCAGGCGGCCAGCGTGTTCAGTTGGAGGCCGGCGTGAAGCAGCAGGCCCTGGACCTGCACATGCGCCGCGCGCCCCGCGAGCTCTCGCCCCTGGAGCGCCTGCAGCGCGTCCTGCGCCGCCGCGGCATCGAGCCAGACTGGCGCTGGAAGTTGCCCAGCCGCGACTGGATCCTGCCGACGCCGTGCTTGGACGTGGGCGACAGGCTGCGCACGCTTCCCAGGCCCGAGCGCTGGGGCATACCGGCCACCGGCGCGTGGGAGACCCTGTGCGCCTGGCACGTCAACGCCGCGCAGCGCTGCCCGGAGGATCGGTACGGGTACAGCGAGCGCGTGTGGGTGAAGCGCGCCGGCGTGACGCGGTTCGTGCTGTCCGACGAAGCGGGGGCCGCATCGTGACCAAGAGCCGCGGCATCAACCGCCCCAAGTGGCGCCCGCTCCCGTGGGAGCTCGAGCTCGTGCGGCGCAACTTCGCCACGAGCCGCACTGCCGACCTGGCGGCGGCGCTTGGCGTGGCCTATCACCAGGTGGCCAAGTTGGCTGACAGGATGGGCCTGCGCAAGAGCGAAGAGTGGCTCAACGGGCCCGACGGCGGCCGCACCGACGGCAAGCGCGGCCTGGGCACCCGGTTTCAGAAGGGACAGCCAGGCTGGAATAAGGGGCTGCAGCTGGGCAGCGACTGGTGCAAGGCCACACAGTTCAAGCCCGGGCAGAGGCCCCGGAACCACCTGCCCATCGGCTCGCTG
>JBDKFA010000345.1:0-15596 GCA_039798945.1 Pseudomonadota bacterium | reverse complement strand
CTCCCCTCGCTTCCCTTCCCCTCACCCGCCCCTCCCCACCATGGCCGCCGAACTTCTCATCGTCTCCCCGGACCCAGCGCTGGCCGAGACCATCTCGCGTGAAGCCCGGCTCGTGGCGCCGGCGTTGCAACTGCGCGTGGAGCCCGGGGATGCCCGCCACGCGGCGCGCGCGATCCGCGAGCATGCGCCAGCGCTGCTGGTGCTGGGGCATCCCCACCTGGAAGGGGCCGACCTGCGCGCGCTGGCCGAGGCCAGCGCCACGCACCCCAAGACCGCGGTGCTGCTGCTCACCACCGACCCCACCCCGCAGATGCTGCTGGCCGCCATGCGCGCCGGCGTGCGCGAGGTGGTGCCGCTGCCCGCGCAAGGCGGCGAGATCGGGCAGGCGCTCGCACGGCTGCTGGCGTGGGCGTCGCCTGCCTCTTCCGGTGCCGCCCACGCGCCGGGCGTCGTGCTGGCCCTGATGTCGTCCAAGGGCGGGGCGGGCTCCACCTTCCTGGCCACGAGCCTGGCCGCCGCATTGGCCGACCGCGGCGCGCGCACGGCCGTGCTCGACCTGGACCTGGCGCACGGCGATGCCGCGGTGTTCCTGAGCGACCAGCCCGAGGCGACTTCCCTGTCGGACCTGGCCGCCCAGCACGCGCGCCTGGACGGCGCCTTGCTCGAGTCGGCGCTGCTGGCCTGCGGGCCGCACCTGCGGCTGCTCGCGGCACCCGTACGCACCGATGCGGCGATGGGGGTGCGTCCGGAGTCGGTCTCGCGCATCGTCGAGCTCGCCGCCACACGCTTCGACGCTGTCGTGCTCGACCTCGGGCGCGGCCCCGACGCCGCCACGCTGCCCGCACTGGACCTGGCCGGCACGATCGCGCTCGTGACCGCACCCACGCTGGCCGGGCTGCACGGCGCGCGCCGCGCGCTGACCCTGCTGCGCGAGCTCGACGTGGCGCGCAGCCGCGTCGAGCTCGTCGTCAACCGCGTCGGCCAGCCCGGCGAGCTGACCCCAGCCGACCTGCTGCGCGCGCTCGGCTTCTCCCGAGCCCGCGAGGTGCCCGACAGCGCGCAGGCGGTGGCCGTGGCCACCGACCACGGCGTGCCCATCGGCCGCCACGCCCCGCGCGACCCCGCGGCCCGCGCGCTGGCCGCCTGGGCCGAAGAACTCTGCCCGCAGGCCAGGCCACAGGCCGGCGCCGCACGCTCCTGGTTGCGCAGCCTCGGGTGGTCGCGCGCGGCGGCGTGAGGACAGCCCGCAACGCAGTGGCCGGAGCCGGCTTCACCCACCCCCCACCTCCGGGCCACCCTGGTCCCCGCACCTGCAGCCAACCGATGAACCTGCGACAACGATGGAGCCAATGGACGCACGGGCCCGAGCCCGTCGTGCAACGAGCCGACGAATCGGCCGACACCCCGCCGCCCGTGCCGCCCGTGGCACAGCGGCCGCCCGCGCCGTCTCGCACAGGACCTGCGCTGCAGCCGTCGGCCCGGTCCGGCACGCAGGCGGCCACGGCGGACGCACCCGGGGCCGCGGCCTCTGCCGCCCCGGCTTACGTGCAGCTCAAGAACGCGCTTTACCAGCGGCTGCTCGAGCGCATCGACCTGGACGCGCTGCGCGCGCTCGAGCCGGCACGGCTGCGCGAGGAGCTGCGCGTGCTCATCGAGCGGCTGCTGCGCGAGTCGGAGCTCGCCTTCAACGCGAGCGAGCAGCGTCAGGTGGCCATCGACATCGAGCACGAGGTGATGGGCCTCGGCCCGCTGGAGCCACTGCTGGCCGACGCCAGCGTGTCCGACATCCTGGTCAACGGTGCCCGGGAGGTGTGGGTCGAGCGCGCGGGGCGGCTCGAACGCAGCGCCGCACGCTTCGACGACGAGCGCCACCTGCTGCGCATCATCGACCGCATCGTCTCGCGCGTGGGCCGGCGCGTGGATGAGGCCAGCCCCATGGTGGACGCCCGGCTGCCCGACGGCTCGCGCGTGAACGCGATCATCCCGCCGCTGGCCCTGGACGGCCCGGCGCTGTCGATCCGCAAGTTTTCGCGCGTGCCGCTGCAGGTGGACGACCTCGTGCGCCTGGGCACGCTCACGCCGGCCATCGCGCAGCTGCTGCGCGCGATGGTGCGCGCGCGGCTGAACCTGCTGATCTCAGGCGGCACCGGCAGCGGCAAGACGACGACGCTGAACGTACTGTCGGCCTTCATCCCGACGCACGAGCGCATCGTGACGATCGAGGACGCGGCCGAGCTGCAGCTGCAGCAGCCGCACGTCGTGCGCCTGGAAACGCGCCCGCCCAACGTGGAGGGCCGCGGCGAGGTGGCGCAGCGGGCCCTCGTGCGCAATGCGCTGCGCATGCGCCCTGACCGCATCATCCTCGGCGAGGTCCGCGGCGAGGAGGCCTTCGACATGCTGCAGGCGATGAACACCGGCCACGAAGGCTCGATGGCCACCGTGCACGCCAACACCCCGCGCGACGCGCTGCTGCGGGTGGAGAACATGATCGGCATGGCCGGGCTGCAGATGGGGCCGCGCGCCGCGCGCGCGCAGATCGCCTCGGCGCTCGCGGCGGTGCTGCAGATCCAGCGCCTGGCCGACGGGCGGCGCCGGCTCGTGTCGCTCGCCGAAGTCACGGGCCTGGAGGGCGAGGTGCTGACGATGCAGGAGCTCTTCGTCTTCGAGCAAACCGGCGTCGATGCGAACGGCCAGGTGATCGGGCGCCACCGCGCCACGGGCGTGCGACCGCAGTTCCAGGCCCGCCTGCTCGCCTGGGGCGAGCAGCTGCCCGACAACCTCTACGAACCCAGCTGAGGAGGCACCCCGCGCGATGGACACCCCGATGCTCGTCACCCTCGTCGTCGCCTTCGTCGCGGTCGTGGCCGCGCTCGAGGGCGCGTGGATGCTGTGGAACGACACGCGCGGCCCGCAGGTGCGGCGCTTGCGCCAGCGCGTGCGCGCGATCTCCGCCGGCGGCCACGGCAGCGCGCAGGCTGCGCTGCTCAAGCGAAGGCTCGGCGAGGACGGCAGCTGGGCCGACCGGCTCGTGCTCGCGCTGCCGCGGGTGGCCGGCCTGGACCGCTGGATCGAGCAGGCCGGGCTGGAGTTCTCGGCGACACGGCTGCTCGGCACCGCCGCAGCGGCTGGCGTGGGCGTGCTGCTGCTCGCGCTCACGCTCGCCGTGCCGGCGCGCGGCGCGGTGCTGCTCGCACTCGTGGCAGCCACGCTGCCGCTGGCCTGGCTCGCCTGGAAACGTGCGCGGCGCCTGGCGGCGATGCGCGCCCAGCTGCCCGACGCGGTGGACCTCATCGCCCGCGCGCTGCGCGCGGGCCACGCGCTGCCGTCCGCGCTGCAGATGGTGGGCGAGGAGTCGCCCGAGCCGCTGGCCGAGGAGTTCCGCATCACGCACGACGAGCTCAACTTCGGGCTCGGCCTGGACGAGGCGCTGCGCAACCTGGCCACGCGCGTGCCCGGCGACGAGATGCGCTTCCTGGCCATCGCGGTGCTGCTGCAACGCGAGACCGGCGGCAACCTCGCCCAGCTGCTCACCAACATCGGCCAGCTCGTGCGGGGTCGCATGCGGCTCTTGGCCAAGGTGCGCGTGCTCGCCGCCGAGGGTAAGTTCTCGGCCTGGATCCTGGGCGTGATGCCGCTGGTCGTGGGCGCGGTGCTCACGGCCATCAACCCCGACTTCATGGCCGCGCTGTGGCGCGATCCGCTGGGCATCCGGCTGCTTCAGACCTGCGCCGTGCTGTACGTGGTGGGGGTGTTGTGGATGTGGCGCCTCGTGCGGCTGCGCGTCTGATCAATCCGGGAGAAGATCCATGCAAGCTGCCGACCTCGCCTTGCTGGCGATGCTCTTCGTCTTCGTGAGCGCCAGCGTGCTCACCGGCGCCTGGTGGCTCGGCGCGCGCTCGCGGCTGCGCGCGCGCATCGTGCGCAGCGCGCGGGCTGCCGCCGCCGCGCAGGCTGCGCCGGACGCTTCAGCCCCGGCCTCGGGTGGGTCGCCATCGTCCTCGGCGCCTGCGGGCGCGGCGGGCCGCACGGCAGGCACGGCAGGGGTGGACGCGCAGACCGACTCCGCCTTGCAGCGCCTGGCCGCCCCCGTGGCCCGGCTGGCCGGTGCGGACGACGACAAGTCCGTCTCACGGCTGCAGGCGCGCTTCCTGCACGCCGGGCTGCGCGCCCGCGCGGCGCCGCTGTACTTCCTGGCCCTGAAGACGGTGCTCGCGCTCGCGCTGCCGCTGGCGGCCTGGTTCGCGCTGAGCGTGGGCGGCTGGCGCACCGATGGCACGCGGCTGCCGCTCGTGCTCGTGGCGGCGGCCGCGTTCGGCCTGTACCTGCCAAGCATGGCCCTGGCGCTGCAAGCCGCGCGGCGCCAGCGCGAGCTCTTCGAGGCCTTCCCCGATGCGATCGACCTGATGGTGGTGTGCGTCGAGGCGGGGCTGAGCCTGGACATGGCGATCCAGCGCGCCGGCCAGGAGATGGCGCTGCGCAGCCCGGCGCTGGCCGACGAGCTCGCGCTCGTGGGCACCGAGCTGCGCATCGGGGCCTCGCGCGAGCGGGCGCTTCGCAACCTGGCCACGCGCACCGGGGTGCCGGAGGTAGCCGCCTTCGTCTCCGCGCTGCTGCAGGCCGACCGCTTCGGCACGACGCTGGCCGACTCGATGCGCGTGCACGCCGAAGACCTGCGGCTGCGCCGCCAGTACCGGGCCGAGGAAGCGGCCGCGCGCATCCCCACGCAGCTGCTTTTTCCGCTGATCGCCACGATCTTTCCGGCGCTCTTCGTCGTGCTCGTGGGCCCCGCGGCCATCGGACTCGTGCGCCAGGTGCTGCCGATGATGCACGGCAACCCGGGCTGACGGGGTAGAACGCGGTGGGTCGGGCTGTGCAGGGCTGATCCGGGCCGGCCGGGCGGCCGGTCCAGCCGGGGCGTCCAGCGCGCCGGACGGGCTGCGGCGCCACCCCCTGCATCGGCGACACTCGTCTCATGCCCGAGCCCCCGAGCCGAACCGGCCTCACGCACGAGCAGGCGCAGCAGCTGCTCGCCCGGCACGGGCCCAACGAGATCCGCGACCGCGAGCGGCGTGGCCTGGCGGCCACGCTGGCCGACGTGGTGCGCGAGCCGATGTTCGGGCTGCTGCTGGTCGCCGCAGCCGTCTACCTCGTGCTCGGCGAGCTCGGCGAGGGGCTGCTGCTCGCCTTCTTCGCGGTCGTCACCGTGGGCCTCGTGATCGCGCAGCAGCGGCGCAGCCAGCATGCGCTGGATGCGCTGCGCGAGCTGGCCGCACCCCAGGTGCGGGTGCTGCGTGAAGGCCAGGTGCAGCGCATCCCCGCGCGCGAACTCGTGCCCGGCGACCTCTTCCTCCTCGCGGAAGGCGAACGCGTGGCGGCCGACGGGCAGCTGCTGGAGGCCACGGCACTCGAGGTGGACGAGTCGCTGCTCACCGGGGAATCGGTGGCGGTGGCCAAGCTGCCGGTGGCCGAGACGGCCGTGCAGCCGCACCCGGCCAGCATCGCCGGGGTGCGCGAGCCCGCCGCCGCACGGCCCGAACGCGAGGACCCTGTTCGCGTGTGGGCCGGCACGCTGGCGGTCGGCGGCCACGGCCTGGCCGAGGTGCTGGCCACCGGCGCGCTCACGCAAGTCGGGCGCATCGGCGCCTCGCTGGCCGCGATCGAGCCCGAGGCGTCGCCGCTGCAACACCAGCTGCAGCGCCTCGTGCGGATCTTCGGCGTCGTGGCCGTGGCCGCGAGTACGGCGCTTGCGCTGTGGTACGGGCTGCACAGTGGCCAGTGGCTGCAGGGGCTGCTCGCCGCGCTGGCACTCGGCATGGCCATGCTGCCCGAGGAGTTCCCCATGGTGCTCTCGGTCTTTCTCGCGCTCGGGGCGTGGCGCCTCGCGCGCGCGCAAGTGCTGTCGCGCCAGAGCGCGGCGGTGGAAGCACTCGGCTCCACCACCTTCTTGTGCGTGGACAAGACCGGCACCCTCACCGAAAACCGCATGCGGCTCGCGCGGCTCGTCGCCCATGACAACGGCTCCGGCGACGCGGCCCGCCCGCTGCGGCCCGTCGTCGACCACACCGTGCACCCGGACTCGCCCTTGCCCGAAGGCGTGCACCGGCTGCTCGAGGCAGCGATGCTCGCCTCGCGCCGCGGCAGCCCCGACCCCATCGATCGCGCGTTGCTCGAGCACGGCGACACCGCCTTCGCCGAGGGCGGCGGCCAGCACCTGCACCCGCAGTGGCGGCTCGAGCGCGAGTACCCGCTGTCGGCGCAGCTGCTGGCGATGTCGCAGGCCTGGACGGACGAAGCAGGCGTGCGCCACGTGGCCGCCAAGGGCGCGCCCGAGGCCGTACTCGAGCTGTGCCACGCGGGGCCACAGGAGCGCGCGGCGGTGATGGCGCGCGTGCAGGCGCTCGCCGAGGAGGGCCTGAGGGTGCTCGCGGTGGCCGAAGGCCGCTTCGAAGGCGAGGCGCCCGCCGAGCGCGCACACGACGTGCCCTTCGTGTGGCTCGGGCTGCTCGGCTTTCGTGACCCGCTGCGCGCCAGCGTGCCCGAGGCCGTGGCCCAGGCGCGCTCAGCGGGCATCGCGGTGGCGATGATCACCGGCGACCACGCGGCCACCGCGCTCGCGATTGCGCGCGAGGCGGGCCTGGACGTGGGTGCCGGCGCCCTGCGCGGGGACGACCTGGAACGGCTGGACGACGCGGCGCTTGCGCAGGCCGTGCGCACGGTGCGCGTGTACGCACGCGTGAGCCCGGCGCAGAAGCTGCGCCTCGTGCAGGCGCTGCAGCGCAACGGCGAGACGGTGGCCATGACCGGCGACGGCGTGAACGACGCACCGGCACTCAAGGCCGCCCACATCGGCATCGCCATGGGCGTGCGCGGCACCGACGTGGCGCGCGAGGCCGCGGGCCTCGTGCTGATGGAGGAGGACTTCGGGCGCATCGTCGCCGGCGTGCGCATGGGCCGGCGCATCTTCGACAACCTGCAGCGCGTGATGACCTACATCACCGCGATCCACGTGCCCATCGCGGGGCTCGCGCTGCTGCCGGTGCTCTTCGGGCTGCCGCCGTTGCTGCTGCCCGCACACGTGGTGCTCACCGAGATGGTGATCGACCCCGTGTGCTCGCTCGCCTTCGAGGGCGCCCCCGAAGACCCGCGCGTGATGCAACGCCCGCCGCGCCGCCGCGGCGACAGCCTGCTCGGCCGCGAACTCCTCGTCCGCGGCCTGGCCCAGGGCGCGTGCCTGCTCGCCGCCACGCTGGCCGTGTACGCGCTCGCGCTGCACGGCGGCCGCGGCGAGGAGGTGGCGCGCACGCTGGCCGTGCTCGGACTGACGGCGGGCAACCTGCTGCTCGTGGCCGTGAACGCCAGCGCGGGCCTGGGCTGGCGCGCGCTGCTCGCACCGGGCACGCGCGCCTTCTGGTGGGTGGCCGCAGCCGCCACCGCCGCACTCGGCACGGCGCTGGCCGTGCCCGCGGCGCGCGAGCTGCTGCGCCTGGCGGTGCCGCCCGCGGCCGACCTCGCGGCCACGCTCGCGGCGGTGGCCGCGGCGGTGGCGCTCGGTGCGATCATCGGGCATGGGCTTGCCCGAAAGACTTCCGCTGCCTGAGGCGCACCGCGAGGGCTGAGCGGTGGAGACGACCTGGCTGCTGGCCGCGCTGCTGAGCGCCCTGCTGCACGCGGCCTGGAACGCCGCGATCAAGGCCCACGCCTCGCCGCCCGAGGCGATGGCCGCGCAGATGACGGCAGCCGCTGCGATCAGCGCCGTGGGGCTGCTCTTCACGGGTCTGCCGCCGCCCGCCGCGTGGCCGTGGATCGCCTGCAGCACGGCGATGAACATGGTGGTCGTGACGGCCACGCTGCGCGCCTACGAGCAGGGCGGCTTCGGTACCGTCTACCCGATCGCGCGCGCCACCTCGGTGCTCGGTGTGGCCGCAGCCGCGCCGCTGGTGCTCGGGGAAGTCATCGGCCCGTGGGCGATGCTTGGCATCGGCTGCGTGGCCGGGGCGCTGCTGCTGCTTGCGCGCGAGGCGAGCCGACGCACCGCGGCCTCGCCCCACGCTGCGCTGCCGCGCGCCGCGCTCGGCTGGACCCTCACCGCAGGCGCCTTCACTGCCGCCTACGTGTTCAGCGACGCCCACGGCGTGCGCGCGGCGGGCTCGCCCTGGGCCTACGGCTTCGCGGTGAGCATCACCAACGCCGCGGCGATGGGCTGGCGCCAGCGCGCGCTCGGCAGCCCCTGGGCGCTGCTCGTGCGCCAGGCGCGCACGGGCGTGCCCGCGGGCGCGGTGGCGATGGTGTCGTATGCGCTGATCCTGTGGGTCTACACGCGCGCGCCGATTGCCCCGGCGTCCGCCTTGCGCGACACGAGCGCCGTCTTCGCGATGCTGATCGCGGTGCTCTGGCTCAAGGAGCCGATGCCGCCCAGGCGGCTCGCGATCGTCGCGCTCGCGCTCGCCGGGGTGCCGCTGATACGGCTGGGCTGAGGCCCGGCGCGGCCGCGGCCACCCGCGCCGCCCGCGCCGTCCGGTTGGAGGATGCGCGAACCTGCCACATACTGGCTTCACCATGCCCCACCGCCCGACCCAGCTGCTGCTCAACCTCGGGCACGCGATCGACCACATGTTCCTCTTGATCTTCGCCACCGCGGTGACGTCGATCGCGCAGGAATTCGGCCTGGCGCGCTGGGAAGACCTGATGCCCTACGGCGTGCTCGCCTTCCTGATGTTCGGCCTGGGCTCGCTGCCCGCGGGCAAGCTCGGCGACCAGTGGGGCCGGCGCGCGATGATGGTCGTGTTCTTCGTGGGCATCGGCGCCGCCTCGCTGCTCGTCGCACTCGCGCAAAGCCCGCTGCAGCTCGCGCTCGCCCTCGGGCTGCTCGGCACCTTCGCCGCCATCTACCACCCGGTGGGTATCCCGATGCTGCTGCAAGGTGCCACGCGGCCGGGCTGGACCATCGGCGTGAACGGCCTGGCGGGCAACCTCGGCATCGCGGTGGCGGCGCTCGTCACGGGTTTTCTGGTCAAGCACCTGGGCTGGCGCGCGGCCTTCGCGCTGCCCGGGGTCGTGGCCATCGGCTGCGGGCTCGCCTTCGCACGGCTGGCCCGGCCCGAGGCGGCACCGGCGGCGAAGAAGCCGCCTTCGGCGGGCCTGCCTGCAGGGCTGTCGCTTGCGCGCATCCTGCTCGTGATGACGCTCGCCTCCACCACCGGCAACCTCATCTTCAACCTCTCCACCAACGCCAACTACGAGCTCATGGCCGACCGGCTGCGCGAGGTCACGCGCGACCCCGCACTGCTCGGCGGGCTGCTGGCAGCCGTCTACACGCTCGCCTCCTTCACGCAGCTCGTGGTGGGGCGGCTCATCGACCGCGTGCCGCTGAAGACGCTGTACCTGTCGGTCATCACCTGCCAGGCGCTGCTGCTGGCGCTGGCCACGCAGCTCACGGGCTGGGCTTTCTACGGCGCGCTGCTGCTATGCATGGCCGCGATCTTCGGCGCCGTGCCGTTCACGGACGCGATGCTCGCGCGCTACGTGGACGACCGGGTGCGCTCGCGCGTGGCGGGCCTGCGGCTGACCATCTCGCTCGGGGCGAGCTCGGCGGCGGTGTGGGTACTCGGCCCGCTCGTCAAGGGCGCGGGCTTCACCGCGCTCTTGTGGACGATGGCGGCGATTGCGATCGGCACCTTCACGGTGGTGACGGCGCTGCCTGCCTTGCGTGCGGCAGGTGCGGCAGGTGCGGTAGGTGCGGCTGGCTCGGCTGGCGCTGGCGGGGATACGGCCCCGGGCCCTACCACCGCGCCCCGAACGCCTGCCTGAGCTCGGCGATCTGCGCCTCGGTGAGCGGCGCCGGCCGGGGCGTGCACCCGCGCCAGAGCCTGGCCGTCTCCTCCAGCTCCTCGAGCACCGCGCTCGCCTCGGCCGGCGAGCGGTGCCACACATTGGGCCCGAGCCGCTCGAGCATCACCGCGCGGATGGGCGTGCCGCGCTGCGCCATCTCCTCGATGCGCTGCGCCACGAGCGCTGCCGCGGCCGGGTCGCCCGGGCGGTGGTACGGGATCAGGGGCACATGCCCCACCTTCATCACGAAGTAGGGCGTAATCGGCGGCACGATGTCCTGTGCGCTCCACACCCCTTCCAGCGTCAGCGCCACGAGGTGCGTGCTGTGCGTGTGGATCACGCAGCGCGCCTCGGGCGCGGCGGCGTAGATGCGCCGGTGCAGCGCGAGCGTCTTGCTCGCGGGGTCGCCGCCGGTCTGTACGCCGTGGGCGTCCAGCCGCGCCAGGCGCGCGGGCTCGAGCGTGCCCAGGCACGCATCGGTGGGCGTGATCAGAAAGCCGTCTTCGAGCCGCACGCTGATGTTGCCGGCCGTGGCGTGCGCGTAGCCGCGCGCAAAGAGTGAGTGCCCCACGCGGCAGATCTCCTCGCGCAGGGCCTGCTCGGCATCGGGCCCCACATGGGAGCCCGCGCTCGTACCCACACCCACGCCCGCACCCACACCCACGCCCGGCGCGCTCACGCCAGCCTCCCGAACGCGCGCGTGAAGAAGTCGGTGCCGCCGAAGTTCCCCGACTTCAAGGCCAGGTGCAGCCCTTGCGGCCGCAGCGGGCTCGCAGCGTGGCACCAGGGCACGCCAGGGTCGATCTGCGGGCCGATGCGCAGCGCCGCGATGCCCAACGCCTGCACACAGGCGCCGGAGGTCTCGCCCCCGGCCACCACGAGTTGGCCGACCCCGGCTTGCACGAGCCCCCGCGCCACTTGCGCGAGCGCCTGCTCCACGAGGGCACCGGCTCGCTGCGCGCCGAGCTGCGCCTGCACCCCGGCCACCGCGTCGGGGGCGGCCGTCGCGTACACGAGCACCGGCTGCGTGCCCAGGCGGGGCCGCGCCCAGGCAAGCGCCTCGTCCACCCAGCGCGCCACGCCGTCTCGACCGTCCGGCCCGGCCTGGCGCGCCAGCTCCAGCGGGTCCACCCGGAAGGCCTGGCCCCCACGGCCCACGAAGTCGGCCACCTGCGCATTCGTGGCCGCCGAGCAGCTGCCGCTGACCACCGCTCGCGCGCCCGAGGCCGGCGGCAGCTGCGCCGCCTGCGCGCTCGGCGCCAGACCATGCTGCGCGGGAATGCCGATGGCCAGGCCCGAGCCCGCCACGGCGAGCGCCGCGTCGCGCCCCCCCTCGGCCAGCACGTGCAGGTCCGCGTCGTCCACCGCATCGGCCACCGCAAAGGCCACGCCCTCGGCCTGCAGCGCCGCAAGCCGCGCCCGCACCGCCGCCGCGCCCTGCGCCACCGTGCGCCGCTCGACCAGCCCGCAGCGCGTGGTGGCGAGTTGCGCCTGCAGCACGCGCACCAGGTTCGCGTCCGTCATCGGCGTGAGCGGGTGGTGGCGCATGGGGCTGTCGGAGAGCAGCACGTCGCCCACGAAGAGGTGCCCCTTGTAGACCGTGCGCCCCGTCTCCGGAAAGGCCGGCGTGACGAGGGCGATGCCCGCGCCGAGCGCCGCGCGCAGCGCCTCGGCCACCGGGCCGATGTTGCCCGCAGGCGTCGAGTCGAAGGTGGAGCAGACCTTGAAGTACACCTGCTGCGCCCCGCGCGCGCGCAGCCAGCGGCAGGCCGCCAGCGACTGCGCCACCGCCTCGGCCACCGGCGCGGTGCGCGATTTGAGCGCCACCACCACCGCGTCCACCTGCGCGGGGTCCACCTCCGCGCCGGGCTGTTCGCCCGGGTGCGTGCCCGGCACTCCGATCGTCTGCACCACGCGCATGCCCGCGCGCACAAGGTTGTTGGCCAGGTCGGTGGCGCCGGTGAAATCGTCGGCGATGCAGCCGAGGAGCATGGGGAATCCTTCTGCAGCGGCGCCGGCCCCGGCGGGGGAACGGGGGTGGAGGGGGCTAGGGCGCGGGTGATAGGGGGGGATTGTGCGGCGGGGCGGACAAGCGACCACGCACAGCCATCGCACGGGTGATGCTACCCGCAGTATCATCAGCACGTGAACTCCGCCGCCAAGCTGCTGACGGCCATGCGCCGTCATCCCCTGGACTGGCAGCTTGGCCAGCTCCAGACCGTGGCGCGACAACACGGCGTAGGCTGGCGCCACGAAGGCGGCTCCCATTGCATCTTCGTCCGGCCAGACGGCCGCACGCTACCCGTGCCCGCTCGGCGGCCGATCAAACCTGTCTACATCAAGAGATTCATCGAACTCCTGGACGGAGCCGACACATGAGCAAGCAGTCTGACTACCCCTTCGAGATCCGCCCCCTCACGGCCGAGGAAGGTGGTGGCTACCTCATCTCCTTTCCTGATTTTGCCGATTGCATCTCCGATGGCGAGACGCTCGAGGAAGTGCTGGAAAATGGCCGTTATGCCCTGAAGGAGACGATCACCGCCCTGAAGGCCCGCAAGCTGCCCGTTCCCGCCCCCAACAGCGGAGGCGTAGCCTCCGGCAAGTTCGTGGCCAGGGTGCCCAAGACCCTGCACGCGCAGCTGGCTACGCGCGCCCGCGCGGAGGGGGTCTCGCTCAACGCCCTGGTGCTCAGCCTGATCGCTCAAGGCCTGGGCCGGCGGGAGGCTGCTGCCCCTCTTGCGAAGTGAGCCGCCCGCCCGCGCGCCCGCCTACACATCCAGTGGACTGCGCACCCCGCGCCCACCGCGATTGAGCACGTGCGTGTAGACCATGGTGGTGGAGACATCGCTGTGGCCGAGCAGCTCCTGGACGGTGCGGATGTCGTAGCCCGACTGCAGCAGGTGCGTGGCAAAGGAGTGGCGCAGCACGTGCGGTGAGCAGGGACGGTGGATGCCGGCGCGCTTCGCGGCCAGCGAGACCGCGCGCTGCACCGAGGCCTCGTGCAGGTGGTGGCGCCGGACTTCGCCCGTGCGCGGATCGGCCGCGCGCACGGTGCTCGGAAACACCCACTGCCAGCCCCAGGTGCGCGGCGCCTGCCGGTATTTCAGCGCCAGCGCGTCGGGCAGCCACACCGCGCCATGCCCCTCGGCCAGGTCGCGCCCGTGCAGCGCCTGCACGCGCGAGAGGTGCGCCTGCAGCGGTGCCACCAGCGTCTCGGGCAGCACGGTGATGCGGTCCTTGCCGCCTTTGCCGTGGCGCACCACCAGCTCGCGCCGCTCGAAGGCCACATCCTTCACCCGCAGGCGCAGCGCCTCCATGAGCCGCATGCCGGTGCCGTACAGCAGCGCGCCCACCAGGCCCATCGTGCCGCTGAGCTCGGCCAGCAGCGCGCGCACCTCCCCGGGCGTGAGCACCACCGGCAGCCGCCGCGCCGCCTTGGCCACCACCACCTCCTCCAGCCACGGCAGCTGCAGCCCCAGCACATGCCGGTAGAGAAAGAGGAGCGCCGAGCGCGCCTGCGCCTGCGTGGAGGCCGAGACCTGGCGCTGCACCGCCAGGTGCGTCAGAAAGGCCGCGACCTCCACTGGCCCCAGCTCCTGCGGATGGTGCAGCCCGTGGAAGCGGATGTAGCGCCGCGCCCAGTCCACGTAGGCCTGCTCGGTACGCAGCGAGTAGTGGCGCACGCGCACCTCGGCGCGCAGCCGGTCAAGCAGGCGCGGGGGAGCCGCCTGCCCGTCCGGGCCCGCCCCCTTGACGCCGGGCGCATGCCCGGCAACCATCCCCGGAGACTCATCAAAAGAATCGTCACCCCGACGAAAGGGAGCGTGAGCATGCGGACCCATCCGCCATTTTTTAGACGGCCCATTGCATGCCGTCCATCCCCCCCAAAGCAGGCCCTCAAGGGGGTGTCACCACCCCTCCCACCCCACGGCCCCAATTGATTTAGGCCGCGCGGATGCTGTCTACTTCACGTACACATTACGTTAGGCCTCGTAATCCACCACCGTGCTGCTCGAGGTTATCGAATCCGATCCGCAAGGCTCCGCGGCGCTGGCCTTGCTGCATGAGGCTGCCCTTGAGGCACGGACGCTCTATCCGGAGTTCCACGATCCATCTGCGCCAGGCCCCACGAACCATCCAACTCCACCGCGGGGCGTCTACTTTGTTGCCTTCGCCTCCGGTAGGGCCGTCGGCATGGGCGCCCACCGCCCTCTTGATGAGCGCACGACTGAGGTAAGACGCATGTTCGTCACCGCCGCCGAACGTAGCAAAGGCGTCGCCCGCGCCGTTCTAAAGAACATCGAAGAACATGCTCGGTTGCAGGGGTTTCGGCGTCTGGTGCTTGAAACCGGGAACCGGCAACTCCCTGCCATCCGCCTGTATGAGTCCAGTGCGTTCATCCGCATCCCGCCGTTCGGTGCCTATGCCAACGACCCAACTAGCGTGTGCTTTGCAAAGGACCTGTAGGCCCTGGCACGGAGCGAGGCCTAACCCCTCGCTCAAGCTGACCCGCTACGGCAGCCGTCGCTTGGCCGCTCCAGGCGCCGGTGGCATCATGCCTTCCGCGGCCAAGCGCCGTCCGCCTCCGCGGGCAGCTTAGCTCGAACGTTAGGCTGCACGACCACCACCATGGACATGCCAACGCTCTCGATGGCCGATCAGGCCGAGCTGAGGAGGCTCGAAGAGTCAATGTGGCAGCAGGCCTTTCGCTTCGATCTGCCGTTCCAGGAAGAGCGGTTCGCCTCAGACTTCTTCGAGTTCGGTCGTTCCGGTCGGGTCTACAACCGAGCCCAAGCGATTCGCACCGACTCACACCCAATCGCTGCCAGGTTGCCGCTGGCCAACCTCAGCTTTCGGGTCCTCGATGTGCACACGGTTCAGCTGACATACGACTCGGCTGCGGAGTACGACGGCGTCATGGAGTACGCGCGACGGAGCTCCATCTGGTACCGGAGCCCCACCGGCTGGGTGATGCGCTTCCACCAGGGCACGCCCTTCGAACCCTAGCCCCTGCTGTGCTGCCTAACCCTACGCTCAACCGGACGTGCAACAGCGTTCGTCGCCCGGGCCTCATTTCATTCTGGCCCGGCCGTCGCCCGCTGCCGCACGCCGGTTAGCTTCACGTTAGGCTGCGCATGACACCGTCCACTTTCGGAGGATCATCATGATCGACTGGGCTGGGCTCTCGCGGGGCCAGAAGGCAACCTCGCTGGTCATGCTGCTGTTCGCGGCTCTCTTCGTCGCCATCCCTGTCTTGCAAGGACTACTTGACCCGGGCGCGTTCAGCCTGACTCTTTTCTTCGGTACGCTTGTTATGGCGAGCTTCGTCTCGGCGACTGTCCTGAACACCAAGAACATCCGCGGTGACTCGCGCGCCTGGCAGTGGAGCACCATGCCCCGGCTAAGCCGCGTGCTGTACATCGTTGCCGGCAGCTCACTCTTGGCCAGCAGCTTGCTGCGCCTTGTCAGCAATGCAATCGGCACCGCCTAACCCTACGCTCAACCGGACGTGCAACAGCGTTCGTCGCCCGGGCCTCATTTCATTCTGGCCCGGTCGCCGCACGCTGCCGCACGCCGGTTAGCTTCACGTTAGGCGTCCAACATCATTCTTCGAATCCAAGGGAAGAACAATGAATAAGCTATTTCTGGCGATCACCGCTGCAATATTCTTCAGCGCAAGTGCGTGCGCTCTAGCTCAAAGCATCGACTCGGCCGCTGCTCGAGAGGCTGCGACGGAGAGATACTTGCGAGCAGTCCCGATGTCAAGG
>JBDKFA010000344.1:0-17777 GCA_039798945.1 Pseudomonadota bacterium | reverse complement strand
AGGCCCTTCTGGAACTGGACTCGGTTCATTGGCATGGCGCATCTCCTGGTGGAATGCACCCATCTTCTTGCCTCACTGGCTCACAGAGTGAGCTTGCTGAGGTTGGTCACTAATCAGGAAGCCCTTTGACGCGGCAACCGCCGTCCCCGCCCCGGCGCCCATCGCCCATGCGGGGGCCAGCAGGGCGAGGGTGAGCAAGGCCCTAGGTGCGGCAGCCACCGCTGTACTGTATGCAGAGCATGTCGCGGGCTTCCTTGCCTGTAGTGCGCTGCCAGACAGCGTTGAAGATCGCAAACGCCTCGTCTCGCTTGCCTTGGCAGTGCAGGGCGTTGGCCTCCCCGATGTCCAGGAAGTTCCGGATGTCTTTCCCGGTCCAGTACTTGCTGAGCAGTGAGTGCTTGTCCTGCGCCTTCTTGAACGCTGAATGGGCGCGCTCACAGCGATTCGCGGCCAGCGCCATCGTGCCTATCCGGTAATAAAGGGACACCAGATTTGCGGGGGTCATGTACTTGTCGGATTTGAAGTTCTTCTCGGCGAAGGCTGCGATCTCATCGATCTTGGACTCCTGTGACTGGAACCCCCTGCTGCCAGCCAGCCCCGCGAGGAGAATCGCGGGCTCAACCGCAAAACTGGCCGCCTTCCTGGATGCTTGCAGCCGCCGCTCGGCATCATTCACCTTGCCAAGCTGGAGGTCAGCGATTGCGCGGAGATACTCGAGGTAGGACGCATCCTTCAGTCGATCGGCCTTGATGCGGCCGAGAAGGTTTCTGAAGTCGGCGCTGCGACCCGAGTTGTGCGCGATTACCGCCATCAGTGTTGTCGTGCGATTCGACGCACCCGCCTTCAGCACGCGGTCAAGTTCGTCGTTCAACTGCATCGTGGCAGTCTTGTGTCGCGCCTTGGCGGCTTCTAGGGCGCGCTCTGCCTCGAGCACTTTCGTCGATTTGGGGGAGCCCGGCAGCTGCTCTGCCCTGGCGGACTCCAGCTCCTCGGCGCCCTCGGATATGTCTTCGCTTGCTTTTCGAACGGCGTTCAAGATTTCGCGAGTCCGATCGTCCGCGAAGTCAGCGGGTACCGGCAGGATCACTCGCCATTCGAGTTGCTGTGTTCCGGGCTTCGAGACGAACGCGATGCCATCCATGATGGTTGCAGCGGTCGAGCCGAGCGCCAGCACCTTCTGCCCCGCGTTCAGCGCGCCCCACGAACCTGCGGCACCTACCGTGCCGAGCGAAATGCCGTTGAGCACGGCTGCACCGAGCATGGCATTGCCGCCGAACCATCCGCCGACTATCGATGCTCCAGCCATGTAGGAGCCTGCGCCCCCGCCAGCGACCCAACTGGCTACCGTGCTGACCCCGGCTGCGGCGGGGGGTGCGCCAGCTCCTGCCGTGAAATAGGTGAAGGTTCCTGCTGCGACGATTGTTGTTCCGGTGACCAATAGCCCGAATGACTTCTTCTTGTGGATCGGTCGGTGGAAGGCGGCCTTGAAGCCGAGGTCGATGTCGTCCGCGGCGGCAAGTACCGGTGCCGTGGCTGAAGCCAAGCTGGCCAGGATCAGCAAGGCAAGTGCGCAAGTCTTTTTGTTCATGACCGCCTCCCGTTTGACCGTATTGTTGTGGACCCCTTGACGCTTGGCCTGCTCGTTTTCTCCGATGTGAGGGGCGTCAGGCTTCACGGCGGTGTATGTCTCAGGAGAAGGCGGCTGGATCATGTCCCGGCGCGTGGTGTAGACCCACAGCCCGGAGAGCGCAGCTGACAGCTCTTGCCAGGTTGCTGGCATACAGCCGCCCATCTGCGCTCAGCCGTACGGTTCAAAGACGTGGTCGTCCCGGCCGATCAGCTCCATCAGCTTCGGGTGGATGAAGAGCTTCTCTTTGCCCAACGGCATCTCCCGCAGCACGCCCAGGTCGGCCAGGTCGTGCAGGTAGCGTGATGCGGCCTGGCGCTGGGCGATGCCCTTGTCCACCAGGTTGGCGATGCGGCAGTAGGGCTGCTCGAAGATCACGTCGACCAGCTCGCGCGTATAGATCTTGGGAAGCCGCGCGCGCACGTGCTCGGTGGTGTGCTCGGCGAGCCGGCGGATGGCGCCGATCTTGCCGGTCGTCCAGCGCGAGGTCTCGGCCACCGCCTGCAGCATGAACTGCAGCCACGGCTCCCAGGCCTGGTCTCGGGTCACGCCCAGCAGCAGGCCGTAGTAGTCGGCCTTGTGGGCGATGACGTGCCGGCTCAGGTACAGGATGGGCAGGGTCAGGAGCCCTTGCTGGATCAGGTACAGGAGGTTGAGGACGCGTCCGGTTCGCCCGTTTCCGTCGGTGAAGGGGTGGATGGCTTCGAACTGGTAGTGCCCCACCGCCATGCGCACGAGCGGGTCAAGCTCGGTGTGTTCGTGCAGGAAACGCTCCCAGTTGGCCAGCAGCTCGCGCAGGCGCGCTTCGCCCTGCGGCGGGGTGTAGATCACCTCGCCCGTGCGGTCGGCCACGAGCTGCGTGCCGGGAGTGCGCCGGATGTCCATGTCCACCCCTTTGAGGGTGCGGCAGATCTCCACAGCGGTGGCGGTGCACAGCGGCCGCTCCTTCAGCGACAGGTAACCCCGGTGCAGCGCCGTGCGGTAGCGCAGTGCCTCCTTGGTGGCGGGGTCGGCCGCGTCGGTACCCCCCGTGCTGTGCGCGTACTGGAACAGCCTGTCGGTGGTGGTGACGATGTTCTCGATCTCCGAGCTGTCCTTGGCCTCCAGCAGCGGGATCGTGTTGATGAGCATCGACGGGTTGGGGATCAGCTCGGCCGCCTGCTTCAGTTCCGCCAGCGCGGCCCGCGCCTCGATGCAGGCCTTGAGCACGACTCGGCTTTCCAGCTCGCCGACGGACGGCGCTGGGGGCAATGGGGGCAACTGGTTGTGCGGCAGATCGGGCCGCCAGGCGGAGACGCCTGTTCTCATGGTGCAAAAAGCTCAAAACGTCGACATGACTGAAGCTTATGTCGCACCAAGGGACACGTCAACCAAACGTGTCGCCAGTTCGGGATTTCGGCGACATGAGTCGGCGATGATGTCCGATCGTCGGACAGGCTGCCAGCGGGTCCGGTTTGACGGGCGCTGTGTCGGCCTCACTCAGCGCAGGGAACGACTCAGCCACCCGCCGCTTCCCGGCCTATGGCCTCGGCCATCCAGGAGGGCAGGCATGCGCGGTGGCGCGTCAGGGCCTGCCACTCGGAAGACGGGAGACTGCGGCGGAGTCTGCCGATCGATTCTTGTGCATGCTCAGGCCCAAGCCAGGCGAGCGCGCGAACGGCCGCGCCGGCAGGCTGATCTCCCAGCACGAACATCCAACGAGGCGCCTTCTTGACCACGACCTCCGAGCGGCCCAGCCTGAGCGTGCGCGTGCTGCCGGTCGTCAGGTAGGCCTCCCGGATCGGGACCTGCGGGGTCAGGCCCAGCGCGTTGGCGGCGGCGGCGCCGTGTACCACCATCGTTTCGCCTGTCGTGGCCGCCAGCGCCTGGACAACGTGCCGCGCCGCAGGCGCACGTGAGCCGAACCGGCCCGACACCGGCGACGTGAAGCGGCCGCGAGCCACACGCAGGAGCCTGCCAGCCTTGACCAGGCGGGTGAAGGCCTGGTCCACCGCCGAGCGGCTGCCAAGGTGCAGGAACTCCTTGGGCGACAGCACGCCGCCTTCGGGCAGCGCCTGCGCGTGCTGGAGGATCTGTTCGGGCAGGCTCATTGGCGTCCGGGATCGACGTCGATCGAAGATGTCAGAAATATAGGCAAATTTCTGACAAAGCGCGATCCTCGCTGGCCCATCTCTCTCCATCGTCTCGTCCGGAAGTCACAGCCTGATCGGCCCCTCGCAGGCGTTTGGGAGGTGGCGTCGGGCGCGTTGCCAAGCGCAGGCCGACCGCCTCGCCTCTCGGTCCCGCGTGGCGTAGGTCGTCAAGACAGCCGTGCGCTCGGTTGCGTTTCATTTATTGCGATTGTCGATTGTTTCGAATAGGATCTCGGTCCGACTCGATCCGGAAGGCGCCATGACCCAGATTCCCATCCTCGAAACCACCCTGCCTGTCGAGCGCGAGGTGGCCGCGGCCATGCAGAGCCAGCGCGCCCTGGCCGCCTACCTCAGCACCGAGCTCGAGACCCAGCGCATCCAGATCTTCGATGAGAGGAACCAAGCGCATCAGGTCGAGCTGCCGACCTCCGCATTGCGGCTGCTGGTAGACGTCCTGTCCGAACTGGCCGAAGGCAACGCCGTGAGGGTCGTGCCGATCCATGCCGAACTGACGACCCAGGAGGCCGCCGACATGCTCAACGTGTCGCGCCCGCATCTGGTGAAGCTGTTGGAGAGCGGCGCGCTGCCGTTTCACAAGGCCGGCAAACACCGGCGTGTCCGCTTTGCCGACCTGATGGCCTTCAAGGCCGAGCGTGACCGCAGGAGCACCCAGGCGATGCAAGAACTGGCCCGGCAAGCCCAGGAACTGCAACTGGGCTACGAATGAGGAACTCGACGTTCACTGCCGTCTACGACGCTTGCGTGCTCTATCCCGCACCGCTGCGGGACTTCCTCATGTGGATTGGCTTGTCGGGACGGTTCCGGGCGCGCTGGAGCGCACAGATACACGATGAGTGGAAACGGAACTTGCTCAGGAACCGCCCGGACCTGACGGCCGAGCAACTTGATCGGACCTCGAATCTGATGGATCGGGCGATACCCGATGCCCTGGTGACAGGGTACGAGCCGCTGGTCGGTGGCTTGACCCTTCCCGATCCCGATGATCGACATGTGCTCGCCGCCGCGATTCGTTGTCATGCCAGTGTGATCGTGACCTTCAACGAGCAGGATTTCCCAACTGGCGTGCTGGAGTTGTTCGGGCTCGAGGCGCAGCACCCAGACGTCTTCGTTGAGAACCTCTTCGATCTCGACTCGGCGGCGGTCGTCACTGCAGCCCAGAGGCAGCGACAGCAGCTTAGGAATCCGGCGATGGATGTCGACCACTATCTGGATGTCCTGCTCAGACAAGGCCTCACACAGACGGTACGGGCGCTCGCAGCGTTTCGCGCCGTACTCTGAGACTCCTTACCTCGAAGCCCATCGTCACCGCCTGAAGTACCGGCAGACCCCTGGCCGACCGGGACACCCGCGGCCGCGGGCTGCCTGTGGGTAACGCCCCGCACTAGAGCTCGCTCACCCAAAGGGTGGACGCCTCGCGGCCCGACCTGCAGCAAGGCTGCTGCTACCTCCTGGAACAGCCGCTTGCGGCGGTACTCGCTCGGGAATCGGGTGCCGAACCAGTCGGGCAGCCGCCCGGCTGCCCTCCCCACGGTGGCCTCTCGGGGAGGCAGACCGAAGTTTCATCTACCCGGCGACGACGACGTTCGTATCGAGCACCAGCCGCAGTGGCTGGGTGCTGAAGTCGGCCATCAACTCGCCCCGCGCAGCCGCTGCTCGGCGCGCACCTTGCGCACCTCCTCGACGATCTCCTGCTCGATCTCGGGCGTCAGTTCTTCCTGCGGCCCGTGCTGCCACATCGCCTGCAGCGCCTCGCCCGCGCGGCGGCGCAGTTGCTCGCGCAGCATCGCCTCCATGGCTTCGGCCGACAGCAGCCCAGCGCTGGCGGCCTTCTGCGCCAGTTCATCGGGCAAGTTGATTTGCACGGTAGTCATCAGTCATCGCCCCAGCTTCTTCGCGCCCACGCAACTGCTCGGGCAAGGCCACGATCACATCGCTGGCGATCCCGCGGCCGGGATGCGCGCGGGCGCGCTCCAACCGCTGGCTGGGCTCAATCTAACAGGTACGGCGGGTATAAGTGTCACCCTCGAAGACCAGGGGTGCCACATGGGTGTGTGCGCCTGGAGGAGGGCTGCTGAGCTGCTCCTGGAATGCCTTCCAGCCGTTCCGGCGGAGATGCGGCTCGCCCACGCCACCCATTCACGAGTTGGATCGGATCATTTAATGCCGTATGTGCTATATATCCAGGTGGTTCATCCTCTCGGATTCTGATGGAGCGCTAGCTTTTTGATGTCGTATTTGCTATCATAACAAAATCCGCGATCAATGTGAAACTCCTCTTATAAGATGGAAAATTTTCGTATTTGCTGGCGTTCAGGATGACATCAAGATAGCAAATACGGACATATACGGTCAACCATGCTCCTTTGAAGAGATAGCATATGCAACATCAACTCTCTAGCCTGGCCGACCTCGGCCGCGAGGTTGCAAGGCTGCGCAAAGCCAAGGGACTCACGCAAAAGGAACTGGGCGCCCTCACCGGGATGGGGCAGTCGACGCTGGCCCGGTTCGAGACGGGCCGAGTCGCCGAATTCGGGGCCCGAAAACTCCTTCGCCTGCTCGAGGTGCTGGGCCACGGGCTCGCGGTCACCGCCGAGCGCCCGCAGTTCACCCTGGATGACGCCTTGCACGCGCGCCGAAGCGAGGCGCGCGAGAGCAAGCTGCCTTCCCCCCAGGCGGGGCACGAGGCGCCGCTTTGAAACTGTCCGTCTTCGTTCGGAACAAGGCCGTGGCGACGCTGGAGTCGCCCGACAACTTCGAGCACGTGCTCAGCTACCACCCGGGCGTGGCCGCCGAGGACTTCGTCTCCTTGCTCATGCCCGTGCGCACGAAGTCCTACTCGTACCCCGAGCTGCACCCGGTGTTCCGGATGAACCTGCCCGAAGGCTACCTGCTGTCGGTGCTGCAGGAACAATTCGGCCCCCACATCGGTGCCTCGCCGCTGAGCCTGCTTTCGGTAGTGGGGCGCAACGCGATCGGCCGCATCAAGGTGGCTGTCGAGGGGGCGGACCCCGTCGCCCCGGCGCCCGAGTTCGAGTTGCGCGACATCCTGCGCGGGGACAACTCCGAGGCGGCCTTCGTCGAGTTGGTACACCGCTACGCGGTGAGTGGAGTCTCTGGCGTCGTGCCGAAGTTCCTGGCGCCTGGCGCCAAGGGGCTGCCCGAAGGCCACCACAAATCCACCCTCGCCACGGAACGCTTCATCATCAAGGGCACCACGGAGAAGCTGCCGGGGGTGGCCCTCAACGAGCACTTGTGCATGCGGGTGGCGCAGCTCGCCTTCGGGCATGCCGCGCAGACCGAAGTCTCCGATGACGGGCAAGCCCTGGTGGTGCATCGCTTCGACTGCGCCGCTGACGACAACACCCGGCTGGGTATGGAAGACCTTTGCAGCCTGCTGGCGCTGAGGCCCGAGCAGAAGTACGAGTCGACCTGGGAGAAGGTGGCGAACCGCATCAAGGACGTCACGCCGCCAGCCCATCAGGCACAGGCGCTGTCTCACCTGGCCAACCTGCTGCTGCTGACCTACGCGCTGCGCAATGCAGACTGCCACACCAAGAACATCGCCCTGCTTTACTCAGGCCGACAAGACGTCTGGCTGGCGCCCGTCTACGACATGCTGACCATCACGGTCTACGACGACTACTGCAACAACCCGCCGGGCATGCCGGTGCACGGCCGCAGCACCTGGCGCCCGGGCAAAGCGCTGGAGCTGTACCTGCAGACGCACTGCGGCTTGAAGCCGGCCGACATCGCTCAGCGGGTGGCCAGGCTATGCGAGGCGGTGGTGGACGTGTCTCCTGAGGTGGTGCGCGCCAGCCGCAGCTTCAGGAACTTCGAGCAGGTGGGGCCGCGGATGCTGCACGCCTGGAACGAAGGCCTCAACAGCCTTCGCCTGCGCAAGACCTGGAGCCTGCCCTCGTTGGAGCCATTGCTGCAGGCCGAAAGCCTCGCCGACGTGGCCAAGCCCAAGGAGCCCCCGAAGGAGAAGCTCGGGCGCTCGCCGCTGCCTCCGATGAGCTGACCCTAGCGGCGAAGGAAGCCCGCGAGATGGCCGAGGCGCGCACCAGCGCTTCGAGAAGGCCTCCATCAGCAAGCGCGACAAAGTCAAACGCATGCACCGATGGGCTCTGCACCGGGAAATTGGGGAGATCGACCGCCCGAGCTGCCCCGTGACGAGCGTCCCGGGGACCTGAAGCGGCAGCGGCGGTGCGCTCGCAGGAGCCCCGCATGACCCACGCCTCCAGCGCTCGGATTCCCATACGACTGCGCATCCACTTCATGCAGCAGTGCTTCACGCTGAGCGACCCGGCGATGGAAGAGGCGCTGCACGACGTGCCGCTGTTTCGCGAGTTCGCGCAACTCACCTGGGACCAACCGCTTCCCGACGAGAGCACGATCCTGCGCTTTCGGCACCTGATGGAGCGCCACAAGCTGGCCGAACAGATGCTGGCCCTGGTCTGTTGGCCTTCGGACCATTGCACATGGACACATAGGAAGGCCCTGCTTTCTGCCCTGCCCGCTCGATGGCACGGGACGCAGCCACCCGATCGCGCCCCACATCGAGGTCGAACGCCCTGAAGTAGCCTTGGCGGCTCGGCCGTCAGACAAGCGCCGCGTAGTCGCCTAGGTCCAGGCACCTGAACCCCTTCGCGCTCAGGGAGGCGCGGGCGCCTGTCGAGAACCGAGGCGAGAAGAGCACGCGCTCCTGGTGCCACCCCGCCAAGTGGCGGTGCTCCTTGACCTGCAGGAAGTCTGCGATGTGCCCCTCGAAGCGGGCCAGGGCGGTTGGGTCGTGCGCGGACTCCGAGCGCTTGCAGGAGCCAAAACGCACGCGCCGGTTCGGCTCATCCAGGGCCACCATGTCGATCTCGATGCTGCGCGCCGGGTTCCTTGGGCGATTCCAGTAGCCGAGCTTCAGCTCGGAGAGCTCGAAGTCGCCCAGCCCCTTGCGCGACATCTCGACGTGCAGCCCCCGGATGAGCTTCTCGAAGCTTGCGCCTTCCAGGGTCTGAAGCCGCGGCAGGGCTGCGGCAAGGGCCTTCTCCACCGGGCGCATGCGGGCGGCGTCTCGCGCGGGCTTGGCCACCGAGAGCCAGGCCCGTAGGAAGTTGTCCGCGATGTAGTAGCGCGCGTTGCGACTCTTCGCGTCCGAGAAGACCGGCTGGAGCTTGTCCACCATCGCATAGTTATTCACGAGTCGACCGATGACGGTGGCGATGGGCTGGCTGTCCTGGGGGTCATTCAACGCCGCAACCAACTCCCCGTTGGTGCAACCGCTGTGGTCGGCCAGATAGTGCAGGACCGCCACCGCCTTGCCCCGAAGCTCGCGCAGGAACCAGGTGTCGGCCTCCTCAGACAGCGGGCTCGAGCTGCGCACGAACATCCTGGTGAGCAGTTGCTCTGCGAACGCCTCGGGGCCGACCGTGAAGAGGTCCTGGACGTAGGCGTCGTGATAGAACTTGGGCACGCCTTCGAAGAAGGTCCACAGCGTCAACCACTGGGAGGGGTCGTGGATCTCCTGGCTGCGAAAGACCGTCATCAGGTCCTGGAAGTCCCAGTGGTTGAGCTTCAGCTGCGCCGTGATCCGGCCGTACAACGGGGCCGCCCGATCGTCGAGCAATGCGTTCATCTCCGACTGCAGCGAGCCGAGCACGAACAGGCCGCCGTGGGGCAGGGCCAGGTTTCTGAGTTCATCGACCTGGGCTTGCAGGAAGGAGTTGAACGCCCGCAGCTTGGCCCGAGTGAAGTACTGAAACTCGTCGAGCACGACGAAGAACCCGGCCTGGCAGAGCTGGCCGATGGCGTGGGCCATCGTGGCGAAGTCCACGACCGAAGCCGCCAGCGCGCGAGGCAGTTCATGGTCGCAGTCTTCGAAGGCGCGACGAAGCGTGACGGCGACGTCACGCTCATCGGAGTCCGGCACCTGCATGTAGATGAGGCGGGACTCGAGTTCGGGAATGCTCTTGGCCAGTTGCGAGAGCAGGGTGGTCTTGCCAATGCGGCGCCGCCCTTCCAGGCGGCAGAAGAACCAGCGCTGGGCCCGCACCATCCTGCCGAGCTCGGCGAGTTCGTCGGCGCGTCCGTAGAAGCCCCAGGTTGGCATGGCGTCATGGCATAGGAATCAAATTTGTATCCTAAGAGAAGGAGACTCCTAAGTCAATGATTACAAACAGGTTTTCTCGCCTGACTTGCGGGACGGCAGACGCTGTGGGGGGACAAGGATGTTGCCGCATGCCGAGTGCTTCGTGCCCAAGGGCGCGCTGCTGTTCACGCTCTGATACCAGTGCGGCCACGGCCGCCGCGTTGACGTGATTGTCATCGGCATCGTTGGCGACGATGCGCGGTACGCAGCTGCAGCGGCTGGGAGCTTGACTCGGCCGACGTTCCGGGCGAGGCCACTGGCGTGAGGTTCGCGTACCGGCGACGGCCTTGTCCGAGACGCAGGCACCCGAAGAGGTCGTAGCCGAGCCCTGACCCAGGCGATGGGCTCGATCGCGCCGCCGCCTGCGCCGGCCAAGACCCCGAGGCGCGGGGCTGGCGGCGAGAATGGCGGATCCCCGCTCTCACCGGTTCCGCAGTCCAGCCGCATGCGCCTGCTCCTCTACAAGGACCTCGATCTGCGCCGCGTCAAGCCCGCCTTCGAGAAACTGCGGGCGGCCATCGAGGCCGATGACTTCCGCTCGGCCGATGTCAAGAAGCTGAACGCCGGCCCGTACTACCGCGCCAAGCTCGACTACGCCAACCGGCTGCTGCTGCAGTTCGCCCGGGTGTCGGAAGGCGAGGGCGTGACCACCGTCTGCCTGGCGCTGGAGGTCATCGAGAACCACGCCTACGACAAGTCCCGCTTCCTGCGCGGTGCGGTGGTGGACGAGGCCAAGATCGAGCGCGAGGCCGCCACCGAGGCCGCCGCGCCGGCGCTGGGTGCCGACGCCACGCCGCTGCGCTGGCTGGGCCCCGGCCGAACCCAGTTCGAGCTGCTGGACAAGCCCATCGTCTTCGACGAAGCGCAGGACGGCGCCTACCGCCACCCGGCGCCGCTGGTCGTCATCGGCTCGGCCGGCTCCGGCAAGACCGCCGTCACGCTGGCCCGGCTGCGTGAAGCCGAAGGGCGGGTGCTGTACGTCACCTTGTCGGCGTATCTTGCACAGAGCGCCCGCGCGCTGCACGCGGCTCACGGTTTTGACAACCCCAAGCAGGAAGTCGACTTCCTCAGCTACCGCGAACTGCTCGAGACCCTGCGCGTGCCGCACGGCCGCGAGGTCACCATGGCGGCCTTCGCCAGCTGGTGCGACCGCCACCGCCAGGCGCTGCGCCTGCTGGGGGGAGCTTCGGGCGGGAGTTCGGGCGGGCTGGACCCCCAGGCCCTCTTCGAAGAGTTCCGTGGGGTGATCGGCGCCCAGCCGGGCGGGCCCCTGTCGCTTTCCGACTACCTGGCGCTGGGTACCCGCCAGAGCTTGCTGAACGGTGCGCAGCGGGAAGTCGCGCACGGCCTGTTCCTGCGCTACGCGGCGTGGCTGGATGAGGCGGGCCTCTACGACAGCAACCTCGTGGCCTACGCCTGGCGCACGCAGATTGCCGAGGCGGCCGAACCGGTCTACGACTTCATCGTCATCGACGAGGTGCAGGACCTGACGCCGGTGCAGCTGGCCCTGGTGCTCGCCCTGCTGAAGAAGCCCGGCCAGTTCATCCTGTGCGGCGACAGTCACCAGATCGTGCACCCGAACTTCTTCAGCTGGGCGGCGCTGAAGAGCCTGTTCTGGCACGGCCTGGCAGGGGACGCCGCGCAGCGGCAGCCGCTGCAGCTGCTGCAGGCCAACTACCGCAACACCCGCGCCGTCACCGACCTGGCCAACCGGCTGCTAAAGATCAAGCAGGCGCGCTTCGGATCGGTCGATCGCGAGAGCAACTTCCTCGTTCGCAGCACCGCGCCCGAGGCTGGCCGCGTGGCGTTGGTGGCGGCCAAGGATGCGGCCGTGCAGGCGCTGGATGCGGCCACCCGCCAGTCGGCCCAGCATGCCGTGATCGTGCTGCGCGACGACGACAAGCCGACAGCCCGGGCGCGGTTCCGCACGCCGCTGGTCTTCAGCGTGCACGAAGCCAAGGGCCTGGAGTACCCGCACGTGCTGATGCTGGACATTGTCTCGGGCCAGCGTCAGGCCTACGCCGAGGTGTGCGACGGCGTGCAGCCGGCTGAGCTGGAAGCCGAGGAACTCGACTACCGGCGCGCGAAGGACAAAGCCGACAAGTCGCTGGAGCTGTACAAGTTCTACATCAACGCGCTGTACGTGGCGATGACGCGCGCCGTGCAGACGCTGACGCTGGTGGAGAGCGACACCGGCCACCCGCTGCTGGCGCTGCTGGGCCTGCAGGCCGGCGAGGCCCAGGCGCAGGCCGTGCGCGCGTCCACGCGCGAGGAATGGGCCCAGGAAGCGCGCAAGCTGCAGCTGCAGGGCAAGGAAGAGCAGGCCCAGGCCATCCGCGACGCCTTCCTGCAGCACAAGCCGGTGCCGTGGACGCCGTGGAGCCGGGCGCTGGTCGAAGAGCTGCTGCCCAGGGCGCTGGACCCGAAGAACCCGAGCAGCAAGCCGCGTCAGACCCTCTTCGACTACGCGCTGTGGCACGGCCAGCATGAGTGGGTCACGGCGCTGGGCAAGGCCAACTTCGCTGCGGCCAGGCAGTTGCTTGATGAAGGCCAGTTCTGGGGTTCGGGATCGCGGCTGCCCAACCGCTACGGCTTTCGCAACGACGCCTGGGAGCGGCTGGAAGGGCTGACCCGGAAGTCTGTGGCCGCGGTGCGCCAGCGCCACCTGCAGCCCTGGGAGGCGAAGAAGTTCAAGGACCTGCTGCAGCAGGTGGACCAGTACGGCCCCGACCACGCCACACCCGTGGGCGCCACGCCGCTGATGCTGGCGGCGATGGCTGGCAACGCGGCGCTGGTGAAGGCGCTGCTGGACAAAGGCGCCGACCCGCAGCTGCGCGACGACTTCGGCCACACGCCGTGGGAAGGCGCCATGAGTCGTGCGCTGCAGGATCCGGGCTTTGCGGCCATGGGGCTGCCAGCGGTCTTCCACCTGTTGGCTCCCGCAGCGCTGGACGTGCAGATCGATGGCCGCCTCGTTCGGCTGGAACGGCGCCAGGGCGAGTACTGGATCCTGATGCTGATGCTGGCCGGCTTGAAGACGCAGTGGTCCTCTTGCGTGACGCGGGCGCTGGAGCCGCACAAGTACGCGAAAGGGTTCTTTGCCGAGCAGCTGCACGAAGTGCTGGCGCAGCTGCCCGCCTGGTTGTGGAGCGACAAGCGCCGCAAGCGCAGCTACGTCAACCAGGTGCTGGCGCGCGCCGAGGCGAGCAGCACCTACGTGCCTGCCCGCAAGCTCTGGGTGCGAGCCAGCAACGGCCACTACCTGCCCAACCCCGCTCTGCAGCTTCGCGTTGGAGATGCATGGGCACCGGTCTACACCGCCATGGCGCTGGACTGGGTGGATCGTGGCTGCAGCGACGGCGAGCTGTACCGGCCGAAGCCGCTGGAGTTGGTGGCGAGCCTGGCGTCGGTGACCAGCGAAAACTCGGATGAAGACGACGCTTCAGCGCCTGCGCCGATTGACAGTCCGGTTTGAACAGAAACGGGAGGGCGGCGCGTCGACGAGACAGTAGCCGCTGCGACAACCCCTATCGATTCCTGCTATCGAAAGGAACACTCACCTCTCGAAGCCCTGTTGCTCAGCAAGTTCCTATCGAACTGGGAACATCGTTGATCGATCGACCTGGATCCGTGAGCCGCCCTTGCTGCCCGAAGCAGGCCGGCGGCTGAACATCTCGGTCAGCGCTCGATTGCCTCGATTCGTGCACCGTCATCAGCGACGCGCCCCTTCACGGCGCGCGTGCCGTAGTGAAACGCGAGTGCCGCGGCTGGCCACAGTCGAATGGCGGGCCCGTCCGGCTCGGTCAACTCGCCGATATGGGTGCGGGTGGTGGCCCAGGCCAGGGCAAGCTTGTGGCGGCGGGCGAAACGGCTAAGCCCCCGCAGCAGTTCGGGGCGCGTGGCGTGACGGTCACTCCACTTGATTTCCAGGGCCGACGCCGGCTGCAGTGACAGCGACGACTCGACGAGATCCACCTCCGCGTCCTCGCTGCCCCACTTCGCATAGTTCAGCCGTACATCTTCGTGAAAGCGCTGGGCAAAGACGGCCGTTTCCACCAAGTGCCCGAAGTCAGCCTGTTCGGGGTCTTGGGCGCCGAACAGCCCCGTGTACATCGCCGAGTTCGTGAGGTAGACCTTGAAGCTGCGCTCGCGCTGGTAGCGCCGGCCGTCCTGGTCGACCCGGAACACCCGCTTGATGAGAAAGGCCGCCTCCAGGTACTCGATGTAGCGCTGGATCGTCTGCTTGACCACGCCGCTGCGCTGCGAGAGTGCCTCGAACGAGACCTCCTCGCCGGTGTTGAAGGCGAGCAGGGTGAACAGGGAGTTGAGCTCCTGGATGTCCTTGATGCCGTACAGCTGCGGCAGGTCGCGAAGCAGGACCTTGTCGACGATGTCGGACTTGACGAAGCGCTCGGGATGTCCGCGAACGGTGGGCGACAGGGCCAGCTCCGGGTAGCCCCCATAGGTGACGTAGTCGACAAACTGTCGGTTCAGGTCGTTGATGTCCTCGAGCAGGTACACGCCGGGGTCCTGCTCATGGATGGCCGCTGGCTCGGGGCGCAGCTGCAGGTACTCGGCAAACGTCAGCGGGGGCAGCATGAAGTCGGTGAAGCGCCCTGCGCCTGATTCGGTGCTTTGCCGCCTGAGGGCGGCTGCCGCCGACCCGGACACGAGGATGCGCAGGTCTGGCCGGTGGTCCACCAGCGGCTTGAGGTGCTTCTCCCAGTCCTTGTGCGACTGGACCTCATCGAAGAAGAGGTAGCGCGTGCCGGCGCCGCCAGGCGCGGTGGCCTCGATCTGCTGCACCAGCGCCTCCAGGGATCGCCCATGAAGAATCGGGTGATCCATCTCCACGTAGGCCACGCGCTCGGGCGGCACGCCAGCTGCCAGCAGTTCGGCGATGAGATGGCGAATCAGTATGGTCTTGCCCACCCGACGCGGCCCCAGCAGGACGACGGCCCGCCGTAAAGTCTCGTCCAGCAGCAACTGCTTGACCGGGCCCAAGTAGGCCCGTGGCCGCCACGCACGGGTCACCGGATCCATCTGGCCGCTGCTCCACCACGGGTTTAGCTGCTTAAGGTGGTCCGTAACTTGTTGATGTGAAACGTCTTTCACAGGAATTTTAGGTTAAGCATAGTTGGCTGCGCTTAATGTAGCATGGGCGGTCGCTGGGGTGTGGGTGCCGCATGGCCTGGGTCAGCTTCCATCGGTTGGTTGCCCCGGGGCTGACCTTTCGGCCTGATAGAGATGCTCTCAGTACTCGGGATCGGCTGGGGCTCGGCAGCGATGCTGGCTGACTGTCGTCGGCGAACTCCGCGGGTGCCACCGTGGTCAGCGGCCGCGCGGTTTCGAGGTGGATCCGATTTGCGTGGCTGAACGACCCCTGGCGGGCGTCATGGCTGGCGTGGAAGGCACCCGCGGACATCTCCCAGATGACGCACGACTCCAGCGCCCAGATTCCCACGCGAAACCCATGCACAATTTTCCTGACGGTTACCCGCGAGCTGTTTTTCCCCGGCCTTGCGCAGGTATGCGCTGCCCCATGCAGCAACCTCCCGGTGCCGGCCTTGCCGATTCCCTCGGCAAACCCGCTGACCAACGGTCGACGAAGATGCATTTTGCAAGTTCGCCGTTCCGACCCAGAATGGCGTCAGTGGGGGTTGCCCGGGGCGGCCGGCAAGGCGGGCCAGGCAAGCGTTCTACGAGGAAGAGACCGGTTGGAGCCGCACCCAGCCACCCGAAACCGACAGGCACCGGCGCAGCAGGGCAACGCTCATAACCCAAAGGTCGCAAGTTCAAATCTTGCCCCCGCAACCACAGATTCTGCTTGTGGATCAAGCACTTACGGAGCCCGCAGAGATGCGGGCTTCGGCGTTTCTGGGGCTCTGTGACGAGGTTTGTGACGAGGTTTGTGACGTCACAGACTTTCGGGAAGGGCCGAAATGACCATTGGTCTGTGTGACGGCACCCCTGACGTCGGCCATTTGCGGGTCTGGCCGTGACCATTGGGGCATTCTTTGCCCCTCCACGAGGGAAATCGTGCATGTGTCGAGGTCGTCACAGACCGCACTGCGGTCCCGCCTCCACATCGAACCCTCCCTGCGCTGCACCGTCCTGACCCGCGCTGCGCCTGGTCAGTCGGGCAGGTGTTCCACGAGCTCCTCGATCCGGCAGCCAAAGTAGGCGCACAGCTTGTCCAGCACGTCGGTTCCGGTGCTGTAGCCCTTCAGGTTCAGGATCTTCGAGAGCGTCGAGCGGTTGATGCCTGTCGCTTCGGAGACCTCCTGAATCGTGATGCGCCGTGAGTCGCGGAACTGCTTCTTTTCGAGCTGCTCCGCCAACCTGAATCGGATCAAGGGTCACCTCAAGTACAAAAACGTGGAGAAAACTCCACAAATGTGCTTGACAAGCACCAAGTGTTGAGTACTATGCACCCCATGCGTGTCGGCGCCGATCCAATTTTGACCCACCCTGCCGACTGAACTTTGACCCAGGGCTGGGTACCGGTTTCGCTTGATCCCGGCTGTGGACAACTCTATTGCATTACTCCTTTCGGTTGTTCTCTCGGGTGTCTGGCGCGGCGGGAAGACGCGCAGGGCGTAGCCCGAAGAGGCTTGCCGCCGCGCTGCGATCCCACCCTCATTGTGGCTGTACGGTTCCTGTGCGGCGCTCCTGTTCCCTCGCCTTGATCCGCCGCTTGGTGCTGGCCGTGGCCTGCGTGACGCGGTAGCTCTCGTTGCCAGTCTCCACGATGTGGCAGTGGTGCGTGAGCCGGTCCAGCAGCGCCGTGGTCATCTTCGCGTCCCCGAAGACCGTGGACCACTCCGCGAAGTCCAGGTTCGTCGTAATCACGACGCTGGTGTGCTCGTACAGCTTGCTCAGCAGGTGGAACAGCAACGCCCCGCCGGCCTGGCTGAACGGCAGGTAGCCCAGCTCATCGAGGATGACCAGGTCCATGCGCAGCAAGCTCCCGGCAATGCGCCCGGCGCGCCCCTCAGCCTTCTCGCGCTCCAGCGCGTTGACCAGGTCCACCGTCGAGTAGAAGCGCACGCGCTTACCGTGCTCGGTGATGCCGGCCACACCGATGGCGGTGGCCAGGTGGCTCTTGCCGGTACCCGGCCCGCCCACCAGCACCGCGTTGTGCGCGGCCCGGGTGAACTCGCAGCCCGCAAGCTGCGTGACGAGCTTGCGATCCACCGGCGAGACGGCGAAGTCGAACCCCGCCAGGTCTCGGTGCACGGGGAACCTGGCCGTAGCCATCTGGTGTGTGACCGAGCGCGTGGCCCGGTCGCTGGCCTCGGCCTTGAGCATGTGCTCGACGAGCCAGCGCGAGCGCTCCACCTCCGCGTTGTTCTGCTCGCCCAGCTCCGCCCAGGTGGCGGCCATGCCGTGCAGCCGCAGCGCCTTGAGCTCGGTGATGATGTCACGCATCTTCGCCCCCCTTGTCGGCCGCCTGTACAGCCGTGTGCTCGCCCTGGATGCGGCGTAGCCGGTCGTAGCGCGCGGTGTCGGCCACCGGCTTGGTCAGCGCCCCAAGGGCCGTGGCCACGTTCTGCGGGCGCGCCGGCGCCATCAGCCTGGCCAGCACGTTGCCCACGTGCTCGGGACTGACCCGTCCGCTTGGCCCGGCATGCTCCAGCGCCAACTCCGCCGCCACCAGCACCGCATCGAGCCCCGCCACCTTGACCAGGTCCAGCACCTGGGCCATGAGCCGGTCTCCGCCAGCGTGCCGCAGCAGCGCCAAGCGCAGCCTGGCCAGCGGCTCGGGCAGGTCCATGAAGGGCGCACCATTGCGCAGCGCCCCCGGCTTCCTCTGCACCAGCGGCACGTAGTGCTGCCAGTCGTAGACCGTCTT
>JBDKFA010000343.1:0-6611 GCA_039798945.1 Pseudomonadota bacterium | reverse complement strand
CTCACGCCCGCAGCGAACCAGACGGGCACGAGCACCATCACGCTGAGCGTGAGCGATGGCCAGGCCACGACGAGCACCTCGTTCGTGCTGACGGTGACCCCGGTCAACGACGCGCCGGCGGCCACGAGGGCGATCCTGGACCAGATCGCCACCGAGGATGCGGCGTTCAACTTCGTGGTGCCGGCCCACACCTTCGCCGATGCCGATGCCGGCGACACGCTGCGCTACACGGCGGCCAAGGGCGACGGCAGCGCCCTGCCCACCTGGCTGACGTTCGACGCCACCACCCGCACCTTCAGCGGCACGCCGGCCAATGCCGACGTCGGTACGCTGGATATCCAGGTCGCCGCCTCCGACGCCGCAGGCGCCGTGGCCAGTGCCACCTTCCGCCTGACCGTGGTCGACGTCAACGATGCCCCCACGCTGTCGCTGGCCCCGATCGTGGTCGAGTCCGGCGGCTCGGCCCTGCTGTCGATCCAGGTGGCGGACATCGACAGCGCGCCGTCCGCGATGAGCTTCCAGGTCGAGGGGCTGCAGGGCGGACGCATCGAATCCACGCAGGCCCCGGGGGCGGCCATCACCGCCTTCACGGCCGAGCAGTGGCAGGCCGGCCAGGTCCGGTTCGTCCACGCCTTCGGTGCCACGCAGGCCGGGTTCACGCTTCGCGTCAGCGACGGTGCAGCCACCGCGAGCGTGCAAGCGCAGATCACGGTGAAGCCCGTCGTCCCGGCCGTCGTGCCGGAACAGGTCGTGCCGCTCTCCGTCCCGGCGGCGGGTGCGGCACCGACCACACCGACGGTATCGGTCACCGCGCCAGCGCCCGCACCGGTCGTGGCCACCGCGGCGCCTGCCCCGGTTGCCGTGCAGACGGTGACGCCTGCCCCAGCCCCGTCCCCGGCCGCGTCCCCGGCCCCTGCCGCGAGCGTGTCCAGCGCCGCGCCATCGACCTCGCCGGCCCCGGCGGCCGACATCTTTACCCCCGCGGCCACCGCGGCGCCGACCCCGGCCGGCGCGGCCTTGTCCGCGCCCGCGCCGAGTCCATCCCCCGGCCCGTCCACGGTTTCCCTCGCGCCCGCGCAAGCACCCGCGCCGCCGGCGTCCACGTCATCGGAGTCGACCCCCCCGGCCGCCGCTCCCGCAACTTCGGCCTCCCCCGCCACCACGACTGCGACGCCAGCCGGTGGGCAGAACGCAGCGCCTGGGGCGGCCGCAGCCCCCGCGGCCGCCGCGGCCCCCCCCGCGCCTGGGGGTGCCAATCCTGGGCGGCCCGGTCCCGTCGCGCCTGGCGGTCCCGAGGGTGCACCGGCCGCCACGGCGACCGCAGCCCCCACGCGGGCGGAATCGCCCGTGCGCGTCGAGGTGCCCGCCAACGTGCCTGGGGCGGCCGCCGTCAACAACTTCATCCGCTGGGTGGCAGCCGCCGCGCCGGGCGACGCCCCTGCGGCACCGATCCAGCCCAGCCTGACGTGGGCGCCGATCAACCAGGTCGCGATCGGCAACGGTGCCTTCGACGCGGCCCTCGGTCTGGGAGGGTCGAGTTCCTTCTCCTCGGACGCCACCGCCGCCCAGATCCGCCTGGAGGGCACCTTCCGCCAGATGAAGGAAGACGTCGAGCAGGAGGTCGTCTACGAGCAGGGCGTGGCTGCCAGCAGCGTCGTGGTCACCACCACGTTCTCGGTGGGCTACGTGCTGTGGCTGGCGCGTGGCGGTGCACTGCTCGCCAGCCTCGCGTCGGCCATCCCGGCCTGGACCTCCATCGACCCTCTGCCGGTGCTGTCGAACTTCAAGACCCGTACCGGCAAGGGTCCGGACGGTGAAGATCCGCCCGATCCTGCCGATAACGCCGGAATGCCCGGCTCTCGCAAGGATCAGGTGGAGGACATGTTCGGCTCCGAAGGGCGCCGCAACGGTGCTCCCGCGCGCGAGCGCGCCGCGGCTGCCGACTCCCCGGCCCGGGCGGCCGTCCAGCCCGCGGTGGGCTCGCCGGCCACGGCCGACGCGATCGATCCCTGAGACCGATGTTCGCGGCCATCCGGCGCAAGGCCCAGCGCGTGGCCGCGAGCGTGTCCTCGCGCACGCTGCTGGCATTCGGCTTGTCCACCATCGTGGTGTGCGCGCTGCTGGTGTCGGACCTCGCCGGGGTGCTGCCCGACACCCGAAAGGCCTCGCGCGAAGGTCGCATCGCGCTGGCCGAAACCGTCGCGCTCACCGCCTCGATGCTGGCCAACGCAGGAGATGCCCAGGGCCTGGCCCGTTACCTCGGTGCGGTCACCCAGCGCAACGCCGCGCTGCAGGGCGTACGCGTACGCAGTGCCGACAGCCGCTTCCGGCTGGACAGCGGCAGGCCGGGACCCCTGGACCCGAGCAACGACTCCTCGGACACGCGCCTGGTGGTGCCCATGCTGGGGGGGGGTGCCACCTGGGGCCACATCGAGTTCCACTTCGAGCCCACGTCCTGGCTGGCGCAGTACCTGCCGTGGATGCCGCCGGCCACGCCGCTCGTGTTCTTCATGGGCCTGACATGCGTGATGGCCTTCCGGGCGTATCTCGCGCGCATGCTGCGCCACCTGGACCCGTCCAACACCATCCCGGCGCGGGTGCGCACCGCCTTCGACACGCTGGCCGAAGGCCTGATGGTGGTCGACCCGCAAGGGCAGGTGGTCCTCGCGAACCGGGCGCTGGCCGACCTGACCGGGATGGACCCCGAGGCCGTGATCGGGCGCAGCGCCGGCACGCTGCCCTGGGTGCGCAAGGAGGGCGAGGCGGGCGAACCCGTCTTCCCTTGGGAGCTCTCGCTGAAGGACGGCCAGCTGCGATCCGGCCAGGTCATGTACCTGCGGGACGTGAACGGCAAGCGTCGCACCTTCATGGCCAACTGTTCGCCGATCCCGGGTGGCGCCGGTCCGGCTGGTGTGCTCGTGAGCTTCGACGACGTGACCGAGCTCGAGGAGAAGGAGATCGAGCTGCGGGCAGCGCGTGATGCCGCGCAGGACGCCAACCGCGCCAAGAGCGACTTCCTCGCGAACATGAGCCACGAGATCCGCACGCCGATGAACGCGATCCTCGGTTTCACGGACATCCTGCGCCGCGCCGGCCCGCAGGGCGCGGCCGATGCCCAGAAATACCTGAACATCATCCATGGCAGCGGCAAGCACCTGCTGGAGCTGATCAACGACATCCTGGACCTGAGCAAGGTCGAGGCCGGGCGCCTGGAGGTGGAGCGCCTGCCCTGCGAGGTGCACCAGGTGGTGCTGGACGTGGCCCGCATCATGGCGGTGAAGGCCGAGGAGAAGGGTATCGGGCTGCGGGTGTGCTTCGACGGGCCGTTGCCGCAGCAGGCCCTCACCGACCCGCACCGGCTGCGCCAGGTCATCACCAACCTCGTGGGCAATGCCATCAAGTTCACGGCCCAGGGCGAGGTGCGCATCAGCCTGCGCATGGACCGTGTCCCCGGCAGCACCCTGATGCAGATCGACGTGGCCGACAGTGGCATCGGCATCCCGGCTGACCGGCTGGAGTCGATCTTCGAGCCCTTCGTGCAGGCCGAGGCCTCCACCACGCGCACCTACGGCGGCACTGGCCTGGGCCTGACCATCAGCCGGCGCTTTGCCCGTGCCCTCGGGGGCGATGTCTACGCCACCAGCGAGCCCGGCAAGGGCAGCGTGTTCCACGTGTCGGTGGATGCGGGCCCCCTGGATGCGGCAACGTGGCTCACGGTGGAGGAGCTGGAGTCGCGCCGCGAGCAGTCGGCGCAGGCGGTCGCCGAGCACGTCCACTGGGCCTTCCCGCCTCGGCGCATCCTGGTGGTGGACGACGGCCGCGAAAACCGCGAGCTGCTGCGCGTGGTGCTGGGCGATGCCGGGCTGGACATGCTGGAGGCCGAAAACGGCGCGATCGGCCTGGAGCGCGCGGCCGAGCATGACCCCGACCTCATCCTGATGGACATCCAGATGCCGGTCATGGACGGCATCACCGCCACCCGCACGCTGCGCGAACGCGGCTTCACCAAGCCCGTGCTCGCGCTGACGGCCAATGCGATGAAGGGCTTCGAGCGCGAGATCGAGGCGGGTGGGTTCACGGGGCACATGACCAAGCCCATCGACATCGATGCGCTGCTCGCGCGCCTGGCGGGGCTGCTCGGCGGCCGGCGGCTCGAGGGTACCGAAGCCGCCACCTTCCAGGCAGCCCGGGCTGCCGGGGAGCCGCCCGGCGCACCACGTGCTGCGCCGCCCGTCGTCCCCGGCTCCGCGCCCGCCTTCGCACCGACGGCTCGCGCGCCCGCAGGCGCCATCGAGTCGCGCCTTGCCTCGCACCCGCGCCTGGCTCGGGTCGCGGCACGCTTTTGCACCGAACTGCCGGGCCGCCTGCAGGCGATGCACGAGGAGCTCGGCCAGGCGCGCTTCGAGCCCTTGGCCGGGCTCGCGCACTGGCTCAAGGGAGCCGGAGGCAGCGTCGGCTACGACTGCTTCCACCAGCCTGCCCTGGAGCTCGAGCTGGCTGCCAAGGCGGGGGACGCCGCGGCGTGCGCCGCGGCGATGCGGCTGCTCGACGAACTGTCTGGCCAGATCGTCCCGCCTGGCGCCGCGAGCCGGAACCAGGCAGCCTCGCTCGCCGCCTCCGAGGCCGGGGCCGTGCTCAGGCGTGCCCGGGAGTCGACGGCGTCTGCCGCCGCGCCCGCGCCGCAGGCACCCGCGGGCATCCCGGCAGCGGTCGGGCCGCCGATCACTTCGCGCCTGGCGGCGCACCCGAAGCTCGCGCGCGTGGCTGCCAGCTTCTGTGCCCAGTTGCCAGCCAAGCTCGCCGAGATGGAATCCAGCCTCGCACGAGACGACTTCGCCACGCTGGCGGCCCTGGCGCACTGGCTCAAGGGCGCGGGCGGCAGCGTCGGCTACGACGCGCTGTTCGAACCGGCACGGGAGCTGGAACTGCGCGCGAAGGCAGGCGATGCGCCACAGGCCAGGCTGAGCCTTGCCGAGTTGCACGCCGTCTCGGCGCGACTCGTTCCCCCCGGTCCTGCCGGGCTGGCCGAGGCCCCTGCGGCCCGGGCCGCCTGAGTCGCCCGAGCTTGCCGACATGACCGCACATCCGGATCTGCCTGGTTGATCTTCACCGACCCGCAACCGCCTCCATCCACCCTTCGCCACCACGAGTCATCTGGCGTCCAGACCGATTCAGGGAGCCCATCTTCATGCAAGCCACTCAGAGTTCGCCGGGGTCCGCCCCGCAGGACGCGCCCGGCCTGGTTCCCAGCCCTCTCGGGGAGCCGCAGCAGCCGGCCATGCTCGTGGCCGATGTGCCGCTGCCTCCTGAGGCCGATGCGCAGGAGGAGGGGGCCGACGACGCCGATCGGCTGCTCACCGACCTGACCGTGATGATGGTCGACGACGAGCCGCTGCTCACCGAGGTCATCGGCACCTACCTGGAGGATGCGGGCCACCGCGACCTCGTGGCGGTGAACGACCCCGCCCGCGCCCTGGAGGCCATCCGAGCCCGTCCGCCGGACCTGCTGCTGCTCGACCTCATGATGCCGGGCGTGTCCGGCTTCGACATCCTGCGCGAGATGCGCGCCGACGAGCAGCTGCGCTACACCCCGGTGATCGTGCTCACCGCGGCCAGCGACCCGCCCACCAAGCTCAAGGCGCTGGACATGGGCGCCACCGAGTTCCTGGCCAAGCCGGTGGACCCGAGCGAGCTCGTGCTGCGGGTGCGCAACTCCCTGGTGCTCAAGATGTACCAGGACAAGCTTGCCAACAACGACCCCGTCACCGGCCTGCCCAACCGCCGCATGCTGCTGGACCGGCTGCGTGCGAGCCTCGCCCACGCCCGCGAGCACACGCGCAAGCTGGCCTTGCTGCATGTCCGTCTGGACCGCCTGCAGCAGCTCCAGGCCACGCTCGGCCAGAGCTCGGGCGACGAACTGTTGCGCGCGGTGTCGCAGCGCCTGCGCGGCTGCACGCGCCGCGACGACGACGAGGTACGCGCCAGCCGCTCGCGTTCGGCGCTGCTCAGCCGCCTGGACAGCGACGAGTTCCTGGTGTTGCTGCCCAACCTGGACGACCCCGAGGTCGCCGCGCGCGTCGCACGCCGCATCCTGCACGCGCTGGCCGACCCCTTCAGCATCGGCGGCGACCGCATCACCGTCTCGCCGAGCATCGGCATCGCGGTTGCGCCGGACGACGGCAACACCCCCGAGGACGTGCTGGCCATCGCCGCGGCGGCCGCCTCGCTTGCCTATGCGAGCGGGCGCAACACCTACCGCTTCGGCTCGCGCCAGCGCAACCAGGCCGCGATGGAGAGGCTCAAGCTCGAGGCGGCGCTGCACCACGCCGTCGAGCGGCGCGAACTGCGGCTGCTGTATCAGCCCAAGTACGACCCGCGCCTGCGGCAGATCGTCGGAGCCGAGGCGCTGATGCGCTGGCACCAGACCGAACTCGGACAGATCTTCCCCGACCGCTTCATCCCGATCGCCGAGGAGACCGGGCTCATCGTGCCGCTGGGTGAGTGGGCGCTGCAGGAGGCCTGCGAGCAGGCCTTGCGCTGGGCCGAGCAGGGCCTGCCGGGAATGAAGGTGGCGGTGAACATCACCGGCCAGCAGTTGTCGGCTGGCCGCC
>JBDKFA010000342.1:0-11782 GCA_039798945.1 Pseudomonadota bacterium | reverse complement strand
ATGGGGCGGGCAGCTCAAGCTGAACGCAAGGGAAGTAGGGGGGCGCCAGGCGCTCGAGCGGAAGTGTCGCGCGTTTGGCAATCAGCCATGATAGTATTACATTCGTAATAACTGAAGGCCGGACATGTCCACCGCACTCAAGCTCACGCAGATCGGCAACTCGGTCGGGCTCATCCTGCCCAAGGAGGTCCTGGCGCGCCTGAAGCTGGAAAAGGGTGACACCGTGTTCGTGACCGATGCGGCCGACGGCGGCATCACTCTGACGCCGTACAACCCGGACTTCGAGCAGCAGATGGCGCTGGCGCGCCGGGTGATGAAGAAGCGGCGGGATGCGTTGCGGGAGCTGGCCAAGTGAACACGCCTGGGGTCTGGATCGACGCGGCCGTGCTTCGCGCTGCGCACGATGAGCAACTGGCTGAGCACGGGGGCGGAGCGGGCACACGCGACGAGGGGCTGCTGGAGTCGGCCCTGGCGCGCGCGCACAACCTGGCCGGCTATGGCGACCCCGACGTGGCGGAATTGGCGGCGGCCTACGGGTTCGGTGTGGCGCGCAACCATCCCTTCGTCGACGGCAACAAGCGCACCGCGCTGGTGGCGATCGAACTCTTTCTGCTGCTCAACGGCTGGGAACTGCACACCACCGACGCCGACTGCGTGATGCAGATCCTCGCGCTGGCAGCGGGCGAGCTCGATGAGGATGCGCTCGCCGCGTGGATTCGAGCGCACGCCGCGCCGGCTCCCGCAGCCTAGAACAGGAAATACCGCTGCGCCATCGGCAGCACGCTCGCAGGCTCGCAGGTGAGCAGCTGCCCGTCGGCGCGCACCGTATAGGTCTGGGCGTCGATCTCCATCACGGGGGTGTAGGCGTTGTGCACCATGTCCGCCTTCTTCACGGTACGGCAGCCCTTCACGGCCACCAGGCGCTTGTGCAGCCCGTAGCTTTCGGCCGCGCCGGTGGCCAGCGATGCCTGGCTCACGAAGGTGAGCGAGGTGCGTGAAAGCGCACCGCCAAAAGAGCCGAACATGGGCCGGTAGTGCACGGGTTGCGGCGTGGGGATGCTCGCGTTGGGATCGCCCATCGCGGCCAGCGCGATGAAGCCGCCCTTGAGCACGAGCGCGGGCTTGACGCCGAAGAAGGCGGGCTTCCACAGCACGAGGTCGGCCCACTTGCCCACCTCGACGCTGCCCACCTCGTGGGCTACGCCGTGCGCGAGCGCGGGGTTGATGGCGAGCTTGGCCACGTAGCGCTTCACGCGTGCGTTGTCGTGGCGCGCGGTGTCGCCAGGCAGGCCGCCGCGCTGCGCCTTCATCTTGTGCGCCGTCTGCCAGCAGCGGATCACGACCTCGCCCACGCGGCCCATGGCCTGGCTGTCGGAGGAGAACATGCTGATCGCGCCGAGGTCGTGCAGGATGTCCTCCGCCGCGATGGTCTCGCGCCGGATGCGGCTTTCGGCGAAGGCGAGGTCTTCGGCGATGGACGCATCGAGGTGGTGACACACCATCAGCATGTCCAGGTGCTCGTCCAGCGTGTTGACGGTGTACGGGCGCGTGGGGTTGGTGGAGGAGGGCAGCACGTTGGCCTCGCCCACCACCTTCATGATGTCCGGCGCGTGGCCGCCGCCCGCGCCCTCGGTGTGGAAGCTGTGGATCGTGCGGCCCTTGAAGGCGGCGATCGTGTCCTCGACGAAGCCGCTCTCGTTGAGGGTGTCGGTGTGGATGGCGACCTGGGTGTCCGTCTCCTCGGCCACCGACAGGCAGTTGTCGATGGCCGCAGGTGTGGTGCCCCAGTCTTCGTGCAGCTTCATGCCGATGGCGCCGGCCTCCACCTGCTGGCGCAGCGCCTCGGGCCGGCTCGCATTGCCCTTGCCGAGGAAGCCGAGGTTCATCGGGAAGGCGTCGGCCGCCTCGAGCATGCGGCGGATGTTCTCGGGCCCGGGCGTGCAGGTGGTGGCGAAGGTGCCAGTGGCCGGGCCCGTGCCGCCGCCGATCATGGTCGTGACGCCGCTGGCCAGCGCCTCGTCGATCTGCTGCGGGCAGATGAAGTGGATGTGGGTGTCGATGGCGCCGGCCGTGACGATCATGCCCTCGGCGGCGATCACCTCGGTGCCCGGGCCGATCACGATGTCCACACCCGGCTGCACGTCGGGGTTGCCGGCCTTGCCGATGGCGCAGATGCGCGAGCCGCGCAGGCCGATGTCGGCCTTCACGATGCCCCAGTGGTCGACGATGAGGGCGTTGGTGATCACGCAGTCCACGGCGTCGTGCGCGCCCGGGCCGTTGGCGCGCTGGCCCTGGCCCATGCCGTCGCGGATGGTCTTGCCGCCTCCGAACTTCACTTCCTCGCCGTAGCCGCCGGCGCGCAGCGTGAGGTCCTGCTCGACCTCGATGACGAGGCCGGTGTCCGCCAGGCGCAGGCGGTCGCCCACGGTGGGGCCGAACATTTCGGCGTAGGCACGCCTGCCGACGGCGGCCATGTCAGGACTCCCGCCGGGCGGCCCCAAGGGAGGCCTGCGCCCCCTCGGGGGGCCGTGAACGAAGTGAGAGTGGGGGCTTCATGTCAGAGCCTTCCTTGTACGAGGCCGCGGAAGCCCCAGACCTCGCGGCCGCCCGCGTAGTCCACGAGTTCCACGGTGCGTTGCTGCCCGGGCTCGAAGCGCACCGCGGTGCCCGAGGCGATGTTGAGCCGCATGCCGCGCGCGGCCGCGCGGTCGAAGCGCAGCGCGCCGTTGGTCTCGGCGAAGTGGTAGTGCGAGCCGACCTGGATCGGGCGGTCGCCGCTGTTCTCCACCACCAGCGTCAGGGTGCGCCGGCCGGGGTTGAGCTCGAGCTCGCCCGGCTCGGGCAGGAGTTCGCCAGGGATCATCACTTCCTCCCGCGCCACCAGGCGACGCCGGCGACGACGGCGGCCAGCGCCACGAAGCCGAGCGCGTCGCTCGCGTGCCAGTGCGAGGGGCCCGGCAGCCCATGGCCTTCGTGCGCGCGCGCCGCATGGGCGGCGGCGATGGCCAGCATCGGCAGGAAGAGTCTCATGGGAAGGGCCTCATGCAATGGGTTGGTGCACGGTCACCAGCTTGGTGCCGTCCGGAAAGGTCGCCTCGACCTGGATCTCGGGGATCATCTCGGGCACGCCTTCCATCACGTCGGCGCGGGCGAGCACGGTCTTGCCCTCGCTCATGAGCTGAGCGACCGTCTTGCCGTCGCGTGCGCCTTCGAGGATGGCCGCGGTGATCAGCGCCACCGACTCGGGGTGGTTGAGCTTGAGCCCGCGCGCGCGGCGGCGCTCGGCCAGCAGCGCGGCGGTGAAGATCAGCAGCTTGTCTTTCTCGCGGGGGGTGAGCTCCATGCCGGTGCCTCATGCAGGTTCGGTGCCATGGTAACGGGGAACGACCCCGCACCAAAAAGGGTTTCGAGGACGACTCTCGCGCGCGCGATCAAGTGGGGCCGATGGAGCCCATGGGCTTGGCACGGGTATTGCGGAGGGGTGGGAGTCCGTACCTGTCTCGACCTGTCCGCGTTCCCACCCCTTACCCAGGAGTTCCTCATGTCCCTGTCGAATCCGATCCGCCGTACCGGCCTGAAGACGTTGGCCGCCGCCCTCGTTGCCGCCGGCCTCGCCTCGCCGGTCCTCGCCCAGAACACCATCAAGGTGGGCGTGCTGCACTCGCTGTCGGGCACGATGGCGATCTCCGAGACGGTGCTCAAGGACACCGTGCTGATGGCCATCGAGGAGATCAATGCCAAGGGTGGCGTGCTCGGCAAGAAGCTCGAGCCGGTGGTCGTGGACCCGGCCTCGAACTGGCCGCTCTTTGCCGAGAAGGCCAAGCAGCTGATCACGCAGGACAAGGTGGCTGTCGTCTTCGGCTGCTGGACGAGCGTGTCGCGCAAGTCGGTGCTGCCGGTCTTCGAGCAGACCAACAGCCTGCTCTTCTACCCGGTGCAGTACGAGGGCGAGGAGCTCAGCAAGAACGTGTTCTACACGGGTGCCGCGCCGAACCAGCAGGCCATTCCCGCGGTGGAGTACCTGATGGGCAAGGACGGCGGCTCGGCCAAGCGCTTCGTGCTGCTGGGCACCGACTACGTCTACCCGCGCACGACGAACAAGATCCTGCGCTCCTTCCTGAAGAGCAAGGGCATCGGCGACGCCGACATCATGGAGGAGTACACCCCCTTCGGCCACTCGGACTACCAGAGCATCATCGCCAAGATCAAGAAGTTCGCGAGCGAGGGCAAGAAGACGGCGGTGGTCTCCACCATCAACGGCGACTCCAACGTGCCCTTCTACAAGGAGCTCGGCAACCAGGGCCTGAAGGCCACCGACGTGCCGGTGGTCGCGTTCTCGGTGGGCGAGGAAGAGCTGCGCGGCGTGGACACCAAGCCGCTGGTGGGGCACCTGGCGGCGTGGAACTACTTCATGTCGATCAAGAACCCGAGCAACGACGAGTTCACGAAGAAGTGGGCCGCGTACGCGAAGGCGAAGAACATCGCGGGCCACAAGGACAAGCCGCTGACCAACGACCCGATGGAGGCCACCTACATCGGCATCTACATGTGGAAGCAGGCGGTGGAGAAGGCCAAGAGCACCGACACCGACAAGGTGATCGCGGCGATGGCCGGCCAGACCTTCAAGGCCCCGAGCGGCATCACCTCGAAGATGGACGAGAGGAACCACCACCTGCACAAGAGCGTGTTCATCGGCGAGGTGAAGGCCGACGGGCAGTTCAACGTGGTGTGGAAGACGCCCGGCCCGGTGAAGGCCCAGCCGTGGAGCCCGTTCATCCCCGAGAACAAGGGCAAGAAGGACGAGCCCGCGAAGATGTGACGCGGGCGGCTTCGACATGACGTTCCTGAAGCGCTGCCGGGCGTGGCTCGGTTGCGCGGTGATGTTCGCCGGGGGCCTGGCATCGGGCGGGGTGCATGCGCTCACGCCCGAGCAGGCCGCGCGGCTCGCCGCGGGCGACAGCGAGGCGCGCCTGGCCGCGCTCGGCCAGGCGCTCGCGCAGCCCGACGCGGCGCTGGCGGCCTACCTGCAGGCGCTGCTCGACGACCAGGTGAGGGTGGCGGCCGGCCGCGCCTTCGTGGTGCGCGACGGGCAGGCGCAGGTGGCCGGCAGCGGCGAGGCGGCAGCCCTGCCCGAAGGCGCCGAGGACGTCGTCAACAACAACCGCATGCGCCGGGAGATCGAGTCGGCGCTGGCCTCGCTCAGACTCTTCGCCCCTGAGCGGGCGGCGCGCGCGAAGGCGGTGGCCGAACTGCGCGAGCAGCCCGACGCGAGCCGGCTCCCGCTGCTGCAGCGCGCGCTGCAGGCCGAGTCGGACGCAGCCCTGCGCGCCCAGCTCGAGGCCCTGGTGGCAGCAGCGCAGCTCACGGCCGCAGAGCCTGCGCAGCGGGTGGCGGCCGCGCAGCGGCTCGCGGCCGCAGCCGACCCCGCCACGCGCTCGCTGCTGCTGGAGCGCCTCGGCGCGGAGACTGACCCGGCCGTGAAGGCAGCCCTGCAGCAGTCGCTGGCCGCCGTGCAGGCGCGGCTCGCCTGGGGCGAGCGGCTGGGCGTGCTGTTCGCCGGCATCAGCCTGGGCTCGATCCTGATGCTGGCCGCCCTCGGCCTGGCCATCACCTACGGGCTGATGGGCGTGATCAACATGGCGCACGGCGAGCTCATCATGATCGGCGCCTACGCCACGTACCTGGTGCAGCGGGCCTTCCAGGCCTGGGCGCCGGGCTGGTTCGAGGCCTACGTAGTGGTGGCCATCCCGGTGTCTTTCGGCGTGGCCGCGCTCGTGGGCGCGGTGCTCGAGCGCAGCGTGATCCGCTGGCTCTACGGCCGGCCGCTCGAGACGCTGCTGGCCACCTGGGGCATCAGCCTGATGCTGATGCAGGCGGTGCGCTCGCTCTTCGGGGCGCAGAACGTGGCGGTGGAGAACCCGAAGTGGCTCTCCGGTGGCTGGGAGGTGCTGCCCAACCTGGTGCTGCCCTGGAACCGGATCGCGATCCTCGTGTTCGCTGGGCTCGTGCTGGCCGGCATGGTGCTGCTGATCGCGCGCACGCGGCTCGGGCTCTTCGTGCGAGGCGTGACGCAGAACCGGCGCATGGCGGCCTGCGTGGGCGTGCACACCGCGCGCGTGGACACCTGGGCCTTCGCGCTCGGGGCGGGCATCGCGGGGCTCGCGGGCTGTGCGCTCAGCCAGGTGGGCAACGTGGGGCCGGATCTCGGCCAGGGCTACATCGTCGACTCCTTCATGGTGGTGGTGCTCGGCGGGGTCGGCCAGCTCGCGGGCACCGTCTACGCGGGCCTGGGCCTCGGGCTGCTCAATAAGGTGCTCGAGGGCTGGCAGGGTGCGGTGCTGGCCAAGATCATGGTGCTCGTCTTCATCGTCGCCTTCATCCAGAAGCGGCCGCAGGGGCTCTTCGCGCTGAAGGGCCGGAGTGCCGAGGCATGAGCACAGATGAGTACGCCGGTCTGCCCCCGAGCGCTCGTCCCGACGCGCGCAGCGTGCAGGGCCGTTCCGTGAGCACGGCCTGGCGCATCCGGGCGGCGGTGCTCGCGCTGGCACTGGCCATCGGCGTGGGGGTGCCCGTGCTCAACCTCGCCGTGCCCGAGACGAGCGCGCTGCACCTGCCGGACTTCTACGTGAGCCTGCTCGGCAAGATCCTGTGCTACGCGATCTGCGCGCTCGCGATGGACCTGATCTGGGGCTACGCGGGGATCCTCTCGCTCGGGCACGGCCTGTTCTTCGCGCTCGGCGGTTACGCGATGGGCATGTACCTGATGCGCCAGATCGGGCGCGACGGGCAGTACAAGGCCGACATGCCGGACTTCATGGTGTTCCTGAACTGGAAGGAATACCCGTGGCACTGGGCGCTCAGCGACAGCTTCGTGGCGCAGGCGCTGCTCGTGCTGCTGGTGCCCGGTCTGCTGGCCTTCGTGTTCGGGTGGTTCGCGTTCCGTTCGCGTATCAAGGGCGTGTACTTCTCGATCATCACCCAGGCGCTGACCTACGCGGCGATGCTGCTGTTCTTTCGCAACGAGACGGGCTTCGGCGGCAACAACGGCTTCACGGATTTCAAGCGCATCCTGGGCTTGCCGATCGACGACCGCCTGCGGGTGCTGCTGTGCGTGCTCAGCGGCTTCACGCTGCTGGCCTTCTTCATGCTCTCGCGCTGGATCGTGGGCAGCCGCTTCGGGCGCGTGCTGCAGGCCATCCGCGACGCCGAGAGCCGGGTGATGTTCACCGGTTACGACCCCGTGGCCTATAAGCTCGCGATCTGGACGCTGTCGGCCGTGATGTGCGGGGTGGCCGGCGCGCTGTACGTGCCGCAGGTGGGCATCATCAACCCGAGCGAGATGTCGCCCGCAGCCGGCATCGAGATCGCGATCTGGGCGGCCGTGGGCGGGCGCGGCACGCTCGTCGGCCCGATCGTCGGGGCCTTCTTCGTCAACGGGGCCAAGAGCTGGTTCACGGTGGCCTTTCCGGAGTACTGGCTGTACTTCCTGGGGGCGCTCTTCATCGCCGTGACGCTCTTCCTGCCGCAGGGCATCGTGGGCTGGGTGCGTGCTCGTGGCCGTGCGAAGGAGCCGCGCGCATGACGCCCGAGTTGCTGGAGGAGGGTGCGCGGCGCCGCGCCGCGCACGAGGCGCGCACGGCCGCAGGCGCCGGCCGCACCGAGTCGGGCGGGCGCGAGGCCAGCTACGGGCGCCGCGTGGTCGGCCACGAGCCGGATTTCGCGCACGGCGTGGCGCTCTACGTGGAGGACCTGTGCGTCAGCTTCGACGGCTTCAAGGCGCTCAACGGCCTGAACCTGACGATCGACGTGGGCGAGCTTCGCTGCGTGATCGGGCCCAACGGCGCGGGCAAGACGACGATGATGGATTGCATCACGGGCAAGACGCGGCCGGACGCGGGACGCCTGACCTTCGGCTCGAACCTGGACCTGCTGCGCCTGGGCGAGACGCAGATCGCCCAGGCCGGCATCGGACGCAAGTTCCAGAAGCCCACCGTGTACGAGGCGCTGACCGTGTTCGAGAACCTGGAGCTCTCGCTCAAGGGGGACCGGCGCGTGCGCGCGGCGCTGTGGGCGCGTCTGAGCGGCGCGCAGCGCGACCGCATCGACGAGGTGCTCGTGCTCACGCACCTGAAGGACGAGTATGCCCGCCCCGCAGGGCTGCTCAGCCACGGCCAGAAGCAGTGGCTGGAGATCGGCATGCTCCTGGTGCAGGACCCGCGGCTGCTGCTGCTGGATGAACCGGTGGCCGGGATGACCGACGAGGAGACCGAGCGCACGGCCGAGCTCTTCCTGTCGCTGGAGGGCCGGCACTCGCTGGTGGTGGTGGAGCACGACATGACGTTCGTGGAGGCGCTCACCCAGGGCCGGCGGCGCGTGACGGTGCTGCACGAGGGCAGCGTGCTGGCCGAAGGCCTGCTGGCCGAGGTGCAGCGCGACGAGCGCGTGATCGAGGTGTACCTTGGGCGCTGAGGTGACGGCGGCCGGCGCCACCGGCATCCAGGGCGAGCCGGCGCAGGCCCCGACGCCCCTGCTCCAGGTGCGAGACCTGAACCAGGCCTACGGCGGCAGCCACATCCTGCGCGACGTGTCCTTCGAGGCGCGCGCGGGCGAGGTGACGGTGCTGCTCGGGCGCAACGGCGTGGGCAAGACGACGCTGCTCAAGAGCCTGATGGGCGTGGTGCCGGTGCGCTCGGGCTCGGTCACGCTCGGCGGGCGCGAGCTCACCCGGGCACCGTCTTACGAGCGCGTACGTGCCGGCATCGGCTACGTGCCGCAGGGGCGCGAGATCTTCGGCCGCCTCACGGTGGAGGAGAACCTGCGCATGGGCCTGGCCACGCGGCCTTCAGGCATGACGATTCCGGCCGAACTCTTCGAGCTCTTCCCGGTGCTCGAGCAGATGCTCAGGCGCCGCGGCGGCGACCTGTCGGGCGGTCAGCAGCAGCAGCTGGCCATCGCGCGCGCGCTCGCCGCCGGGCCGCAGGTGCTGCTGCTCGACGAGCCCACCGAGGGCATCCAGCCGAGCATCATCAAGGACATCGGCCGCGTGATCCGGCTGCTGGCGGGCCGCGGCACGATGGCCGTCGTGCTCGTGGAGCAGTACTACGACTTCGCCGCCGAGCTCGCCGACCGCTACCTCGTGATGGAGCGTGGCGAGGTGGTGGCGCGCGGGGCCGGTGCCGACATGGCGCGCGACGGTGTGCGGGATCGGCTGGCGATCTGAGGGAGCCTCAGGTCCGCCACACCCTCGGCCGCTCGTCGGCCCGCCAGCCCCATGTGTCTTCCCTCCGCCAGTGGGTCAAGCAGCGCCTCAGGCTGAACGGCTTCGCAGCCAGTCCCGCAACGCTGCGTTGACCTGGGTCTGCCAGCCGCGCCCCTGGCTTCTGAATGCCTGCAGGATGTCGGCATCGATGCGGAGGTTCACATGCTCCTTGGGTTGAGCCAGCGGCGGGCGGCCGCGCCGCGGCTGGAGCAGCTCCTGCGCCCGCTCCCTTCCGACCAAGGCGGGCAGCACCGCGGAGGCAGGCTTGGCTCGGGCAAACCAATCGGCATCCAGTTCCGGCGACTCCTCGTCGATCTGTTCAGGCTTGGGCTTGCGCGGCATAGCGGCTCCTCTCACGGCGGTTGGCACGTCGCAGGCTGATGACGTGCAGGGCATCAGCACGTGCGGTGAACACGAGTACGTGCAGGCGTTGCTCGATGAACCCGATCGCCTGGAACCTGAGCTCGCCGTAGTCACGACGCATGTCCTGCAGCACCAGGGCGGAACTCCAGTCGAACTCACTTGCCCGATGAAAGGGTAAGCCTCGCTCGACTTCATTGCGCTCGCTCTTGGCGTTGTCGAATGTCACCCGCACGGATTTATTGTACCCACAATAAACCTGCCGACGCGCGGTTGACTCAGGTCCGCCACACCCTCGGCCGCTCGTCGGCCAGACCCCAGGCCTGGGTGCGCCAGGCGGCGCGCACCTGCATGAGCAGGGCCATCACCGGCTCGACGCGCTCGCCCAGCACGCGCAGCACCACCACCTGCTCGTGCGCGGCCGAAGCCCCGGCGCGCGCGGCCAGGGCCGAGACGGCGCAGGCCGCGCGCGCGCCTTCGAGCAGCGCGTCGCGCTGTGCCGCCTCCCATGGCGAGCCCGCGGCGAACCACATCGTGGCCAGCACGCGCAGGCCGTCCCAGCCCAGCGGCGAGTCGAGCAGCCGCCGATCGGTGGCGTCCACGCGGCCGCGCTCGAGCCAGCCGGCATGGGCGGGACCCCCGAGTTCGAGGTGCTGCACGAACGAGCCGCTGGCAAAGGCCTCGCCCGAGGCGGGCAGGCCGAGGCCGAGCACGTCCCAGCCCATGGCCTGCGCACCGGGTGCGAGTGCGAGCTGCACGCCGTTTTCCGCCACGCAGCCGCTGTAGGCGATCGTCTCCAGCGGCAGCCACTCCAGCCGTGCGCCCGCGGCCAGCTGCAGCCGCACGCGCTGCGTGGCGAGCACCCCGCTGCTGCGGTAGAAGCGCGTGGCCCCGGGCGTGGTGAGCAGCGCGTGGGTGCCGGGCTCCAGGTGCGCGTCGATCTCGAGCTCGTCGCCTCCGACGATGCCCCCGGGCGGGTGCACGAGCACGTGGTGGCACACGGCGTCGCCCTCGGGGTAGAGCCGCTGCAGCACGCGCAGCGGGCCCTCGTGGCGGTCCAGCGCGACAGTGCGCGCGCCTTCCAGCCGGTAGTGCAGGCTCAGGTGGCCGCGCCAGCCCATCTCGAGGCTCCTGCCTTCACGTGGCGTTGCCCCGGGGGCGTGCCGGCGCAGCGGCGCGTCATGCCCGGCGCCAGAAATCCCGGTGCAGCGCCGCGATCTCCTCTTCCACCTCGGGCACGGGCCCGGTCACCTGCATCGCCTTCTGGCCGCGGCCGAAGACCTCGCGGCAGGGCAGGTCGAGCGTGGGGTTTTCCGAGTGGTTGCCGGTGAGCGCAAGCAGCCGCGACTCGCTCATCCCGTAGACGAGCCGGCCGATGTGGGCCCAGTACTGGGTGCCCGCGCACATCGCACACGGCTCCACGGTGGTGACGAGCGTGCAGCCCCAGAGGAACTCGGGCTCGAAGCGCGAGGCCGCTTCGCGCGCGAGCACGGATTCGGCGTGGTTCACGCTGTCGACGTTGCCCTGCTCGAGCAGCACGGTGTGGCCGTCCGGGGCCACCAGGATCGCGCCGAAGGGGTGGTGGCCCTCGGTCATCGCGCGGCGGGCCACGTCGTTCGCACGCCGCAGCAGCGCAGCCGGGTCGGGCTTCATGCCGCCTGCGAGCCCCGGTGCGCCCAACCGGTGGTGCGCCGCTCCACCCACGAGAAGAGCTCGTACATCGCCATGGCCATCGCGCCGATGACGACGAGCCCCGCAAAGGCCAGCGGCAGCCGCTGCTGCGAGCCGGCGGTCTGCATCAGGTAGCCGATGCCCGAGTCGCCAGCCGTCATCTCCGCGAGCACCGTGCCGACGAAGGCGAGCGTGATCGCCACCTTCAGCGAGCCGTAGAAGTAGGGCATCGAGCGCGGCAGGCCCACCTTGACGAGCACGTCCCAGCGGCGCGCGCCGAGCACGCGCAGCACGTCCTCGAGCTCGGGCTCGAGGGTGGCCAGGCCCGTGGCGATGTTCACCGTGATCGGGAAGAAGGAGATCAGGAAGGCGGTGAGCACCGCGGGCCCCACGCCGATGCCGAACCAGACCACGAGGATCGGCACGAAGGCCGCCTTGGGCAGGGCGTTGAAGGCGGTCATCAGCGGATAGATCGCGGCGTAGGCCATGCGC
>JBDKFA010000341.1:0-6374 GCA_039798945.1 Pseudomonadota bacterium | reverse complement strand
CGAAAGCGTTGCCCATCACCTTCGGCCTGCGCCACCACCCGCGAGCGGTAGCCTTCAGACTCTTCCAGCAAGCGCGCTGCCGTGCCGCGAGCTTTGGGGATCACATCGCTGGCGTAGGCCTGGCCTTCGTTCTTGAAGCGGTCCCGGTCTGCGCCTGCCTTGACGGCATCGTTGAAGGCCGCCTGCACCTGCTCCGGAACCTGCACGTTCTGCACGTTGACGTTGGCCACCAGGATGCCGGCGTTCAGCCGGTCGAGCTGGCCCTGGAGCGACTTCATCAGGTCCACGGCTATCGCGTCACGCTGCTCGTAGAGCACCTGATCGACGTTGCTGCGGCCGACGATTTCACGCACCGCGGACTCCGCCGCCTGCACGACGGCTTCGTCCGGGCTGCGATTCTCGAACAGATAGGCGCGTGCATCCTTGAGCCGGTACTGCACCGTGAACCGGATGTCGACGATGTTCTCGTCCTGCGTCAGCATCGACGAGTCGCGCAGACCCGTTGCAGAGACCACCGTGTTGCGGCCTACCTCCACCGAACGCAACTGCGTGACGGGCACGGTCTCGTGCGCCTGGAAGGGATACGGAAAGCGCCACTGGATACCTGCATCCGAGGTGTGGCTGTACTTGCCGAAGGAGGTGACGACGGCCTGCTGGCCTTCCTGCACGATGAACACGCCGCTGGCCAGCCACACGAGCACGACCACTCCACCCACCACCCCCAAGCCGACACCGGCGCTGCGGGCGTCGGGACGAAAGGGCGGCTGACCGCCCGGCCCACCGCCGTCCCCGCCTCCCCCGGCCCCGTTGGACGGCCGGCCGCCCTTGTTGCCGAAAAGCCCACCGAGCTTGCGGTTGAAATCCCGCCACAGCTCGTCGAGGTCGGGCGGCCCATCGGGCCGCTGGTTGAAGATGAGGGTGAAAAACTTCTTCATGGGTCGAACGCCACGCTAGTGGGCGTGCTCGAAACGGGGGTCGGCAAGGTTGCGGGCCATCGCAGGCTGGGCCGCCAGAACAACCTGTGCCACGACGCTGCGCAGCTGGTCGAGCCCGCGGCCCTCGCGGGCGCTCACGAAGACGCGTGGCGACCTGGCGCCCCCCACACCTTCGACGACGTCGCAGGCCGCGCGCGGCAGATGTGCAGGCTCCAGCCGATCGATCTTGTTGAACACGAGGACCTGCGGCACGGAACCGGCGCCAATCTCCTCCAGGACCCGGCTCACTTCGCGCTGCTGCTCGTCCAAGTGGGGGCTCGAGGCATCGACGACGTGCAACAGCAGATCGGCCTCGACGGCCTCTACCAGCGTCGCCTTGAAGGCTTCGACCAGCCGGTGCGGCAGATCGCGGATGAACCCCACCGTGTCCGAAAGCGACACGGCTTCGCCCGCTTCCTCGAGCCACATCGACCGCGTCGTCGTGTCGAGCGTGGCGAAAAGCTGGTCAGCAGCCAGCGTGCGTGCCTTGACCAGCGCGTTGAAGAGGGTCGACTTGCCGGCGTTCGTGTACCCGACCAGCGAGACCCTGAACGAGCCGCTGCGCAGACGCGCACGGCGCTGCGTGCCGCGCTGTCGCTGCACCTTCTGCAGGCGCCCCTGCAGGGTCTTGATGCGCTCCCCGATCATGCGACGGTCCAGCTCGATCTGCGTCTCGCCAGGGCCGCCACGCGTACCGATGCCGCCTTGCTGGCGCTCCAGGTGCGACCAACGCCGCACAAGACGGGTCGACAGGTACTGAAGGCGCGCCAACTCCACTTGCAGCTTGCCCTCGTGGCTCTGAGCCCGTGCGGCGAAGATGTCGAGGATCAGGCCGGTACGGTCAGCCACCGACACGCCCAGGTGGCGCTCCAGGTTGCGCTGCTGCACGGGTGACAAGCTCTGGTCGAAGATCACGCCCTGGGCACCCGTGTCCTGCACCACCGCCCGGATCTCGTCGGCCTTGCCCGAGCCGACGAAGAGGGCAGCATCCGGCGCCTTGCGCTTGGCAGTGATGCGGGCCACCGGATGGTCGCCCGCCGAGGTGGCCAGCAACGCCAGCTCTTCCAGGCTCGGATCGAAGCCCGAGCCGTCGGAGAAATCGACGCCCACGAGAACCGCCTTGGGCGCGTCCAGCGGCAAGCCCGGCACGGCCTGCGGAATGCGGCTCAAGGATGACCTCCTGGACAGCTGCGGGCGCGTGTCGGCCGACGTCGCGACATCAGGCGGTTTCGCCCGACTCGCTCGGGTGGAAGTTCACCGCGCGGCCCGGCACGACCGTGGAAATCGCGTGCTTGTAGACCATTTGCGTCACCGTGTTGCGCAGCAACACCACGTACTGGTCGAAAGACTCGATGTGACCCTGCAGCTTGATCCCGTTGACCAAGTAGATCGACACCGGGATGTGCTCCTTGCGCAACAGATTGAGAAAGGGGTCCTGCAGCAGCTGGGCTTTGTTGCTCACGATATGCTCCGTGATTGAAGGGAGGAGATCACCTTAACACATGGGGTCGGCCCTGCCGATCGCAAGGTCGCCCCCGGGCACCACCCGTCGGCCGGCCCTCTCACGACCGTTCGTCGAAGGGGTTGTCGGCCGAACGCATCTCGATGCGCAAGGGTGTGCCGACGAGGCCGAAATGGTCGCGGATGCGGCCTTCCAGGTAGCGGCGGTAAGAGGGCCCTACATGGTCAAGCGACGTACCGTGCACGACCACCACCGGTGGGTTCATGCCACCCTGATGCGCGTAGCGCAACTTCGGCCGGAAGCGCCCTGCCCGGGGGGGTTGCTGGTGCTCGACGGCCTCGCGCAACAGGCGCGTCAGCAACGGGGTGGACAGCTTGCGGGTGGCCGAAGCGTGGGCATCGTCCAACGCCTTCCACAAGGGCCCGAGGCCCTGACGCTTCAGGGCCGAAATGTGGAGCACCTGGGCGAACTTCAGGAAGGCCAGACGCTGCTCGATCTGGCGTGACAGCAACTCGCGACCGTAGCGGTCGAGCGCGTCCCACTTGTTCACGGCCACCACCAGTGCTCGGCCCGACTCCACGATGTAGCCGGCGATATGGGCGTCCTGCTCGCCCACGCCCTGCACGGCATCGATCAGCAGCAACACCACCTGCGCATCGGCAATCGCCTGCAGCGTCTTGACGACGGAGAACTTCTCGACCGCCTCGAACACACGGCCCTTGCGGCGCAGCCCGGCCGTGTCGACCAGCTCGTAGCGTCGGCCACCGCGCTCGAAGGGCACGTGGATCGCGTCGCGCGTCGTACCCGGCTGGTCGAACGCGACGAGGCGCTCTTCGCCGAGCCAGGTGTTGATGAGAGTGGACTTGCCGGCGTTAGGACGTCCGGCCACGGCGATGCGCACGGGCGCGTCGCCCGCATCGGCAGCTTCCTCGCCCTCCTCCTCCTCCTCGAAGGTCAGGCCCTCGAGAGCCTGCTCGACGAGGCTGCGGATACCCTGCCCGTGCGCGGACGACACCGGCATGGGCTCGCCGATGCCGAGTTCGTGAAACTCCGCCACGGCGGGTGAATCGCGCATCCCTTCTGCCTTGTTGGCAGCCAGCACGACGGGCTTGCGCTGGCTGCGCAAGTACTGCGCGATCTCGTGGTCCTGGGCAGACAGGCCTGCCCGGGCGTCGACGACGAAGATGACGACGTCGGCTTCTGCAACAGCCTGGCGTGTCTGGCGCGCCATTTCGCGCACGATGCCGGTGCTGCTGTCGGGCTCGAAGCCCCCTGTGTCGATGACGATGAACTCCCGGCTGCCCAGGCGGGCATCGCCGTAGTGGCGGTCGCGCGTGAGGCCGGAGAGGTCGGCAACGATCGCGTCCCGGCTCTTCGTCAGGCGGTTGAAGAGCGTGGACTTGCCCACGTTGGGCCGGCCGACGATGGCGATCACCGGCTTCATGGGTGCGCGTCCACGCTATTCCGGGCGAAACCCGAAGATGCCGCCAGCGCGGGTGACCACCACGAGGGTCGTTCCCGCGAGCGCCGGCGCGCCGACTACCGCAGTGCCGTCGGTGGCCAGGCGCAACATCGGCTCGCCCGTGCTCTTGTCCAGGAAGTGGACGTACCCGCTGGCATCTCCGACCACGGCCACGCGCCCGGTCACCGTGACGCCACCGAGCTGCCGGTGCAGCAGGCGCTCGGAGCTCCACAAGGATTCACCGTTGAGCAGTCGCCAGGCCGACAGACGGTCCGAGGCATCACCGGCCACCAGAACCTGATCGTCGCCGCCGACCGGCTGCCAACCTCCGATGTTGCGGGTCCACATCGGAGTGCCACGGTCCGCGTCCGCGCAACCGACGCCAGCCTGGAATGCACGCGTGCACAGGAGGTTGCCCACCCGCACCGGGGGGCCGACAAGATCGGCAAGGCGCTCCACCTCGTTCGCACCGCGCGGGTTCGCCAGGGCCGCCTCCCAGCGCACGGAGCCCCGCAAGGGGTCGAGTCCGGTCATCCGGGCGCCCTGGCCCACCACCAGCGTGTCCTTGAAGGCAGTCAGCACCCCGGGCTGCCCGAGGGTCAACGCATCACCAGGGCGATCGAAGGTCCACAGCAGCTGGCCAGACTCGGCGTCGAAGGCCTGCACGACCCGGTTGACCGCCACCACGAAGACCCTCTCACCCGCCACCAGCGGCGGGGTCAACACGCGGGCGGGCAACCGGGCGCGCCACCCGACACGGCCGTTCTCGAGAACGACGAGCTGGTTGTCCTGCGTCACCACCGCAGCTCGGCGGCCGTCGCTGCCCACCCCGGCCGCTATGCGGACGTTGAGCCGGGCCTCCCAGGCAACCTGGCCGGTGACCACATCGATCGCCTGCACGGCGCCGGTGTCGCTGGCCACGTGCACGCGGCCCTCCCGCACTGTCGGCGTGAGGGGAAACGAGACGCGGTCGACCTGAGCCTTCCACGCCTGACGCGCGGCGAGCTTCGGCGTGAACTCCTGAAGCGGAGTCGGCTTGGGCCGGTCGCTGGCGCAACCAGCCAGCCCCGCCACCAGCACCACGGCTGCCGCCGCCCCGACGAGCACACCCAGCCTGCGACGGCCTCCCAGGCGCCCATCGCGCCGAACCGTGCGCGGGAGGTTCACGGGGCTACCCCTGATGCCGCCGGTGCAGCGCCCAGGGCGACGAGCTTGGCCTCGACCAGGCGACGGTAATCCACGCTCTCCGGCATGCCCTTCAATGCCGACTGGTAGGCCGCGACGGCATCGGACGCACGGCCTTGCGCGACCAGCACATCACCGCGGCGATCCGCACCGAGCGCCGCGAATGCACCCAGCCGGGAGGGCTCGAGTTGCGCCAGCGCGGCATCGAACTGCTTCGCGTCCAGCAGCAGGCCGGCCACACGCAGCCGGGCCACGGCACGCAACGACTCGTCGGGACCGTTTTCCGCGACCCACAGCAAGGCCGTGCGCGCGTCTTCGGCCTTGCCCTTGTCTGCCTGGATCTTGGCGGCAAGCAGGCCACCCTGCTGAGCGTAGACGGTGCGGCCGTGGCGTTCCTTGAGGTCGGCGAACACCCGACCCACTTTCTCGACGTCGGCGGCCGAGGCCGCGCGATCGAGTTCGTCGTACATCGCGCCGGCCTGCTCGGCCTGCTTGCGCTGGTACAGCTGCCAGCCGTTCCAGGCCGCGAACGCACCGAGCACCAGCACCAGCACCCAGGTGATGAGGTTGCCGTACTGCTTCCAGAACGCCTTGACGGCGTCGACTTGCTCCTGCTCTTGCAGGTCGAGTTGGGTGGCCATGGGAAAAATGGAAAGAGGGACCGCGGATTATGCGTTGCGCAGCTCGTGCGCCCAGCTCGAGGCCTGCGCCAGGGGACGCATCGTCTGGACAGCGGCCGCATCACGCAGGGGCTTGACGCTCACCTGCCCGGCCTGGCGCTCGGCGTCACCGAAGACGAGCGCGAAGCGGGCGCCGCTGGCGTCCGCACGCCGGAACTGGCTCTTCATGCTGCCCCAGCCCTCGGCCGAACCGGCATGCATCACCACCGACAGACCCAGCGCACGCAGCTCCTCGGCCACCGCGGTGGCCACGGACAGATCCCGGGCATCGGCCAACACGCAGTAGGCATCCGGCACGTGCGCGGCCGCCTGAAGCCCGGAGTCGGCCAGCAGCTCGAGCACGCGCTCGATGCCCAGACCCCAGCCGATGCCCGGGGCTGGACGACCTCCGAGCATTTCCACGAGGGTGTCGTAGCGGCCGCCTCCACATAGCGTACCTTGCGCACCCAGGCGGTCGGTGACCCACTCGAAGACGGTGAGGTTGTAGTAGTCCATCCCGCGCACGAGCCGCGGGTTCAGGGTGAAGGGCTGGCCCGCGCGCTCGAGGATCGCGCACACCGTCTCGAAGTGGCGCAGCGACTCCTCGCCCAGGTAGTCCATGAGCCTGGGCG
>JBDKFA010000340.1:0-35743 GCA_039798945.1 Pseudomonadota bacterium | reverse complement strand
TGTACTCGGGGCTGTTCTTGTCGGGCTTGAAGAGGATGCGGTAGAGCTGCTCGCGCACCGGCGGCGGGCACTGGCCGGCTGCGAGCTCCGCGGACCAGGCGTCGATCTGGGCCGCGACCTGCTTCTTGCGCTCGATGGCGGCGAGGGCGGCCTGCACCGTCTCCTGCGCGGCCTTGCGGAACAGTCCCTTGCCCACCCGCCTGAAATAGTGCGGGGCCTCGTGCAGCCGCAGCAGCGCGGCGGCCAACTGGACGGACCCCGCGCTGGCGCTGAAGTAGTCGCGCGCCAGGTCGGCAAAGCCGAAATCGCCTTCCGGCGCGAACTCCCACGCGAGGTCGAGGTCGATCTCGGCGGCGTGGGCCTGTGCGGCTGCCAGCAGCTCGGCCGGGGCCGGGCGCTCGAAGCGCAGCAGCACGTTGGCGAGCTTGACCTTCACGCGCTTGCCCGAGTCGAGCTCGACCTGGGCGGAGGCCTCGGCCTCGGCCATCACGCGGCCGGCGTGGAAGCGGCCTGAATCTTCGAAGAGGGCGTACATCGGAATGGATTGTCGCCGCTGCAGATGGAGCACGCGCGCGCCGCGGCCCAGCTCCCGCGCGTCGGGCTTGGGGAAAGCCAGCATCGGCCGTGCCGCGCGGCGTGCCCAGAATCGTGCGGCGGCGGCAGGCGCCGCGGGAGCCGGGGCTCGCGCCCGCGGACCGACAACACGAACAAAGGGAGTCTCATATGGTTGAAGACGGCGCCATGCGTCCCAGGCGATGGCTCGTCCGCGCCGCCCTCGGCTTGGGGGTGGTGGTGGCCCTGGGGGCGGCCGCCAGCCCTTCGCGGGCCCAGGCCGCCCCGGTTGCAGCCACGGCGTCGCCCGGCGCCAGGGGCCCGGCCGACACGGCGTCAGCCGCCGCGCCGCGGTTCACGCGCGAACTCGCGGGCATCGAGGAGTACCAGCTGGCCAACGGGCTGCAGGTGCTGCTGTTCCCGGACGCGTCGAGCACGACGACCACGGTGAACATCACCTACCGCGTCGGCAGCCGGCACGAGGGCCCGGGAGAGTACGGCATGGCCCACCTGCTCGAGCACCTCGTCTTCAAGGGCACGCCCACCTACCGGGACATCACCGGCGAGTTCGCGCGCCGTGCGATGCGGTGGAACGGCACGACCTCCACCGACCGCACGAACTACTTCGCGACCTTCAATGCGAACGATGACACGCTGGACTTCGCGATCAGGCTCGAGGCCGACCGTATGGTCAACAGCTTCATTGCCAAGGCCGACCTCGACGAGGAGATGCCCGTCGTGCGCAACGAGTTCGAGCGCGCCGACAGCAACCCCCTGCAGGTGCTGTCCCAGCGGGTGCTGGGCAGTGCCTTTCACTGGCATCCCTACGGGCGTGCCCCCATCGGCGTGAAGAGCGACATCGAGAACGTGCCGGTCGAGCGGCTGCGGGCCTTCTACCAGCGCCACTACCGTCCCGACAACGCGACGCTGCTCGTGGCGGGGCGCTTCGACAAGGCTCGCGCGCTGGCCACCGTCGCCGCTGCCTTCGGCCCGCTGCCCAGGCCTGCGCAGCCGCTCACCGAGCCCTACACCGTCGAGCCGGCGCAAGACGGCGAGCGCACCGTCGTCGTGCGGCGCGTGGGCGGCCAGCCCGCTCTGATGGCGCACTACCACGTGCCCGCTGCCGCACACCCGGACACCCCCGCGCTCGTCGTCTACCAGCTGCTGATGTCGATGCGTCCGAGCGGCCTGCTCTACCGGCAGCTGGTCGAGACCAAGCTCGCCGTGGCCGCCGGCCTGGGTGGCGGTGGAGGGGCTTCACCGGGAGGCGTGACGGCGGTGGCGATCCTGGCGCCGGACGCCAACGTCGAGCAGGTGGAAAAGCGGCTGCTCGAGCTCGTCGAGGGGGCCTCCAACGAGCCGTTCAAGCCCGAGGAGTTCGAACGCGTGCGCGACGTGGCGCTGAACGCCTACCGCGAGCAGATGAAGAACCCCGAGGGGCTCGCACAAGTGATCTCCAACGTGGTGGCCTCGGGGGACTGGAGGCTGCAGTTCCAGCTCATCGAGGACATCCCGAGGGTGACGCTGGCCGACGTGGAGCGCGTGCGCCAGGCCTACTTCCGCCCCGCCAACCGCACGCTCGGCCGCTACCTGCCGGCCAGCGCCGTGGAGCGTGTGCAGATCCCGGCGGCGCCGCCGGTGGCCGAGCGCCTGGCGAGCCTGAAGGGGCCGCCCAAGGTAGAGGAGGGGGAGCAGCTCGAGCCCACGCCCGCCAACCTCGAGAGCCGCACCGTTCGCACGCGGCTGCCCGGGGGCATCGAGCTGCAGACCCTGCGCAAGTCGCTGCGTGGCCAGGCGGTGCACCTGCGCCTGGATCTGCGATGGGCTACCCTGGAGCAGACCTTTCCCATAGCGGGCACCGACATGGTGGCCGCCATGCTCTTCGAAGGCAGCCAGCGCTTCACCAAGCAGCAGCTGCAGGACGAACTGCTGCGGCTGCGGGCCAGCGTGCGCGTCACCAGCGGCGACCAGGGTGCCACGGTCGCGCTGAGCGCCGAGCGCGACACCCTGCTGCCGGCGCTGCGCATCGTGGCGGACACCCTTCGCAACCCGCTGTTTCCAGCCGACGCCTTCGAGCGCATGCAGCGGGCCTCGCTGGCGGGCCTGCAGTCATCGCGGCAGGAGTTGCAGACGGTGCGGCTGGAGGCGGTGCGGGCCCACTACAACGCGGCCTATGGCGTGCCGCCGGGGCACCCTGACTACGTCAAGAGCCTGGATGACCGCATCCATTCGGTCCAGCGCACGACGCTGGAAAGCGTGCGCGGGATGCACCGCGACTGGTGGTCGGCCAACGAGGCGCGCGTGGCCGTGGTGGGCACGCTGCCGGAGGGGCTGGCCGAGGAGATCGACAAGCTGCTGGGGGACTGGAAGAAGCCGGCGGCCGGACGCTTCGTGCGCCGCGAGGCGCAGCACGTGCCGGTGCCGCCCGCCAGGTTCGTCGCGCAGGCGCGCGACAAGTCCAACGCCGTGATGCGCTGGCACCAGCCCCTCGCGCTCAACGCCCGCGACCCCGACCACGAGGCGCTTCTGGTGGCCAACCGCATCCTGGGCGGCGGCGGCCTGGAGAGTCGGCTCGCGAGCCGGGTCCGGGTCAAGGAAGGCCTGAGCTACGGCATCGGCAGCCAGTTCGGCGCCCCCATGCACGGCAACCGCGCCAGCGTGAGCATCGAAGCGAGCTTCTCGCCGGCCCAGCGCGAGCGCGTGGCCGCCGTGGTGCGCGAGGAACTCGTGCGCTTCGCCGAGCAGGGGCCCACCGAGGAGGAGGTGCAGCGCGCCAAGGACGACCTGCTGGCGCAACGGCGGGAAAGCCGTGGCGACGACTCCGCGCTGCCCTCCATCCTGCTGACCCTGGCCGACCAGGGCGAGACCTTCGAGGCTACCCGCAAGCGCGACGAGGCGATCCGGGCGGTCACCCGCGAGCAGGTGCTGTCCGCCTGGCGGCGCCACGTGCGCACCGATGGATTCGTGATCTCGGCCGCTGGCGACTTCAAGGAGTGAGCGCCTTGTCCGGCGAGCCCTCCAGCCCCGCCAGCAAGGCCCGGTTCGACCCCGGGATGATCATCTGGAAGCGGTTGTCCACGACCGTGTAGTCGTAGTAGCCCATGCGCGCGATGGGCTGCAGCTTGAGTACGTCCACGAGGCCCTCCGGCGTGAGGGCCTCGTCGTCGATGTGCACCGCCACGACGCGGCCGAACACGACGTCCGCGGTGCCCATCGGCGGCACGCCCGGAAAGCGCAGCGTGTTCAGGTAGACGCACTCGAACTGGATGGGCGAGCCCGCCACGCGCGGGGGCTTCACGCGGCGCGAGGGCAGCTTGGCCAGGCCCGCGCGCTCGAACTCGTCCACGCCGTGGGGCAGCTCCTCGCCGGTGATGTTCACGGCCTCGCGCAGCGCCCAGGTGGCCATGTTCCACACGAATTCGCCAGTGTCCTCGGCGTTGCGCACGGAGTCCTTGCGCTGGCCGTCGGTGGCCTGGTTGGCCGAGAACATCACGATCGGCGGGTTGAAGGTCACGTTCTGGAACTGGCTGTACGGGGCCAGGTTGCAGCGGCCCTCGCGGTCAATGGTGGAGATCCAGCCGATGGGCCGCGGGATCACGCAGGACTTGAATGGGTCGTGGGGCAGGTCGTGAGGGGTCACGCCGGGTTCGTAGTACATGGCGGGCGCAGGGCGGGACGGTCGGGCGAGTGTAGGGGCAGCTCCCGGACCTGCCCTTCGCTGACCTGCAGCACGCGTTCGGCGGCGGCGATCGTCTCGGGGCGGTGCGCGATGGCCAGCCGCGTGAGCCGCATGCGGGCCAGTGCCTGCGTGACCGCCCGCTCGAGCGTGGTGTCCAGGTGGCTCGTGGCCTCGTCCAGGGCCAGCACGGAGGGCCGCCGGTACAGGGCGCGCGCCAGCAGCAGCCGTTGGCGCTGCCCGCCCGACAGACCCGTGCCCAGGTCGCCGACGAGCGTGTGGTAACCCATGGGCATGCGGGCGATGTCCGCGTGCAGCTGTGCCAGCCGGGCACAAGCCTCGATGCGGGCCATGTCCGGCGTGTCGTCGAAGAAGCCGATGTTGTCGGCCAGCGTGCCCGTGAGCAGGGCGTCGTCCTGCAGTACGGTGCCGATGCGCTGGCGCACGTTGGCCAGGCCGAGCTGGCGCACCGGCATGCCGCCATAGCGCACCTCCCCCTCGGTGGGCTCGAGGATGCCCAGCAGCAGCTTGAGCAGGGTCGTCTTGCCGGCCCCCGAGGGCCCGGTCAGCGCCACGCTCTGGCCCGGCTCGATGCGCAGGTTCGCATGCCGCAGCACCCACGGCTCACCTTCACCGTAGCGGAAGCTGACGTCGCACAGCTCCAGGCTGGGCGGCAGGTGTGACAGGTCATGGGCGGGCAACCCTTCGGCGGCCCCGTCGCGCTCGGGCGCTGCCAGCGCGATGTCCGCCAGGCGCTCGGCGTGCAGGCCGAGCATGCGCCACTGCACGGCGTAGTCGATGAGTGCGGAGACGCGGCCTGTGAACTGGCCCTTGTAGGCCAGGAAGGCGAAGAGCATGCCGAGCGTGAAGGCCTCGGGTGCCGGTGCTCCGCCCGTACCGCTGGCGCCGCCATGGTGCGCCATGATCATCTGCGCGGCCAGCCACAGCACGACGAGGTTTTCCAGGCCGAATATGGCGGTGTTGCCGGCGGCGAAGGCGATGTGGAGCCGGGCCGTGCGCACGTCGCGGTTCTGCACTTCCACGATCAGGTTCTGCCAGCGTGCGCGGCGCGACTCCTCGCGCCCGAAGAGCTTGAGCGGCGCGATCGCACGCAGCGACTCGAGGAAGTGGCTTTGCTCGCGCGCGTCCAGCACCAGCCGCTCGGCCGCCGCGTTGCGCAGCGGCCGGTAGCTTGCGGCGCGCAGCAGCGCATACGCGGCCACCGCGACGATGACGACGCCCGTGAGCATGGGCGAGTACAGCAGCATCATCACGAGCGCCGCCATCACCATAATGCCGTCGAGCAGCGCCTCGATCAGGCCGTTGGTCACCGTCTGCTGGATCGCCCCCACGGCGCCGAAGCGGCTCGTGATGTCGCCCAGGTGCCGCTTCTCGAACCAGTCCACCGGAAGCCGCACCAGGTGGGCGAAGACGTTGCCCACCCACTGCAGCGCCAGCGTCTGGCCGAGCACCATCACCATCCAGCTGCGCACGAAGGCGAGCGTGGTCTGCACGACCAGCAGCAGCGCAAAGCCGATCACCAGCACGTTCAGCAGTTCACGGTCGTGCGCGGCGATGGCTTCATCGACCACCGCCTGGTTCAGCAGCGGTGCGGCGATGGCGAACAGCTCCAGCACGAGCGCGACGGCGAAGATCGTCGCCAGGGCCCGCCCCAGGCCGTGCACGCGCCCGGTGAGCTGCGCGAGACCGATTCGCGGCGGGCTGGGGCGCGTCTCGAAGCGCGCGCAAGGTGTGAGTTCCAGGGCCACCCCGGTGAAGTGGCGCGCGAGTTCGCAGGTCGTGAGCCGGCGCTCGCCCACCGCGGGGTCGAGCACCGTCACCGAGCGGCGGCCGACCCGCGCGAGCACGACGAAGTGGTTGAGGTCCCAGTGCAGGATGCAGGGCAGGCGCAGCGCGCGCAACTCCTCGGGCTCCAGGCGCAAGGCGCGCGCGGCGAGCCCGAGGGTGCCGGCGTGCGTGACGAGCTGGGCGAGGGTGGCGCCCTTCAGGCTCACCGGGAAGCGTCGCCGCAGCTCGGCGAGGTCGGTCCGATGGCCGTGGGCGCTGGCGATCATGGCCAGGCAGGCCAGGCCGCATTCGGTGGACTGCGCTTGCAGGATCGGCGGGGGCTGGTTCGCCATGTGTGCCTCGTCGCGGGCGGCGGCTCAGGAGCCCTCGCGGCTGCTCGCAGCCCAGCGCGTCCTCGTGCCGAGTACCGGCTCGAGCATCCATTCCCAGACGGCGCGGCGCTCCTGCACGATGTCGGCCTCGACCCACATGCCCGGCCTCAGCGGGGGAAGCCGGCCGCCTCCTGGCAGATGCGGGGCCTGCAGCGCGACGCGGATGCGAAACAGCGGCTCGGCGCTCTGCGCTGCGGCGAGCAGGGCCTGCTGGTGGCCGGCCGGGAGGTCCTGCGGGTTCACCGGTGTGCGGCTCACCGACACGACCTTGCCGGCGGCCATGCCGAACTTCTGGTACGGGAAGGCGGCCACGCGCAGCCACGCACTCTGGCCGGCCTGCAGGAAGCCCGCGGTGCGACTCGGGGCGTAGAGCTCGGCTTCGAGCTCGGGCGCCGAGGCATCCGAACCGTTCGGCCGGTGGGCCTCAGGGGTTGCGCGGGGGACGATGGTCACGAGGGTCTGGCCGGGCTGCACGGGGCTGCCCGCCGGCGCATGCACGGCAGTGGCCGTGCCCGGGACAGCGGTCGTGACCACGAGGCGGCTGCGCGTGTCGTTCTCGCGCCGTTCCTGGGACAGCTGGGACAGCGCACGCTCGAGCTGCACGCGCTCGGTGCGCCATTGCGTGCCGTGCGCGTCGGCCTCGGCCTGTGCCGATTGGCGCTCGCGCGCAAGCACGGTACCCGCACGCTCGGCGGCCTGCGCGCGGGCCTGCAGTTCCAGGAGCTCCTCCTGGCGGGCCTGGGCCTGCAACTCGCTGACGAAGCCGCTGGCGGCCAGTTGCCGATAGCGCTCGGCACTGCGCTCGGCCAGTTCGACTCGGCGCCGTGCCAGGGCGGACTCGCCTTGTGCCTGTGCCGCCTCGCGCTCGATCGCCTGCAGGCGATCCGCGAGCGCGCGCTCGCGTTGCCGGGCGCTGGCCAGGCGCAGGGAGAGTTCGGCTTGCAGGGACGCCTCGCGCTGCTGCAGCGCCTGCCCGACGAGCGCGCCCACTTCGCCGTGGGGCCCGATGCGACCGGTGTCGAGGACGAACAGGACCTGTCCGGGTGCAACCTCGTCGCCTTCGGCGATGCGCCGCTCGAGCACCGCACCCGCCGCCGGCGCGGGGACGTGGACCGTGCCCGCGCGGGGAACCAACAAGCCAGGCACTCGTGCCTTTCGCGTCACCTGAGCCCAGGCTGCGAAAGCCACGAGTGCCCCCGCCAGCACGAGTGCCACGCCCGCCACGAACGTGTGGCGCGGGGGGTGCCCGATGCGGATCGTGCCCAGGTGCTGCGCCGTGTGCGCGCGCAGCACCTCCTCCCTGAACAACGACGCCGTCACCGGACGCCCCCCTGACATGGACTCGCCTGTCGACCCGCCGTGCCGCCGGGCCTGCTGGCGTGCCCGGTCGACGCGGCGCTCCTCCCTGCGCCTCTCGTGTGGGGCGCAGGAGTGGGTGACCGGCTCCTGCGCCTCAGTGTGGGCGCATGGGGGTATCTGACCGCAAGGGTTCCCCCATCGTCAACCGCTCCAAAGGGGGAAGGGATTGTCCCGGTGGGAGAAACCAGATGCCCGCGGCGGCACGGCCTGCCACGGGGGCTGGGCCAGGCGTACGCCCGGCCCCTGGGGGCTCACACCGTGAGCCCCCCAGAGACCTCGAGCACGGCGCCGTTCACGTAGCTTGCCTCGTCGCTGGCCAGGAAGGCGTAGACGTTGGCGATCTCCTCGGGCTGGCCGAGCCGGCGCAGCGGCACGGACTCGCGCATCTGCTCGATCACCTTGTGCGGCATCGGCGCGAGGATGGGGGTCTCCACGAAGCCGGGTGCGACCGCATTCACGCGTATGCCCTTCGGGCCGAGCTCGCGGCTCCAGGTCTTGGTGAAGCCGATGACACCGAACTTCGAGGCCGCGTAGTTGGTCTGGCCGAAGTTGCCGTAGATCCCCACCACGCTGCTCGCATTGAGGATCACGCCCGAGCCTTGCTCGAGCATCGTGTCCACCACCGCCTGCGCGCAGTGGAAGACGCCGCGCAGGTTGACGTCGATCACGGTGTCGAACTGGGCGAGCGTCATCTTCTGCAGCCGGGCGTCCTGCGTGATTCCCGCGTTGTTGACGAGCACGTCGATGCGGCCGAAGCGCGCCTTCGCGGCCGCCACCATCGCATCGACCTGTGCGCGTTGCGTGACATCGACCACGACGCCGAGCGCCTGCGCGCCCTCGGCCTCGCAGGCGGCGACGGCGGCATCCACGCCGGCCTGGCGCCGGTCGCAGCAGACCACACGGGCACCCTCGCGGGCGAACTTCACGGCCGTGGCCAGGCCGATGCCCTGGGCGGCACCGGTGACCACGCAGACTTTGTCTTTCAGTCGCATAGGTTCAGGAATCGAAGGACAGTGGGCAGTAGGTCATCGAAATTCGACAGCGCGTGGTCGCCGCCTTCGAGCAGCTCGATGCGCGCGCCGGCGCAGCGCGCAGCCATCTCGCGCCAGTCGAGCACCTCGTCGCCTTGCGCGATCACGGCCAGGCACCTTTCGGGCCGGGTGAGACGTGCCGGCATCGAGCGCGCGATCGTGTGCAGCTCGTCGACGTACTCGGCGCGGAAGAAGATACGCTCGGCGGGGTCGTGGTAGGCGGGCTGTTCGCCGATGTGGGCGGCGAGGTCTCGGGCCGGCTCGACCGCCGGGTTCAGCAGGACGCAGCGCCACCCGCGTGCCTCGGCCATGGCCAGCGCGTAGAAGCCGCCCAGCGAGCTGCCGACCACGGCACTGTCCTCGGCGGGCCAGTGGGCACTCAGCGACTGCGCCAGCGCCAGCGCGTCCTTCGGCGAGGCCGGCAGCTGGGGGCAGCACCACTGCACCTGCGGCCGGTGGCGGGCGAGCCAGCCGGCCAGGCGGCGTGCCTTGAACGAGCTCGGCGACGAGCGGAAGCCGTGCAGGTAGAGCAGGTGTCGCGCAGGCGAGGACGCGGCAGGAGCGTGGACGTCGGCACAGGAGCGGGACATGACGAGGGAGTCTATCGGCAGCCTGGGACCGCGCGCCGCCGCCCGGGCGCGGTGAGCGGGCGCAGGCGCGCGTCACCGGTGCATCCCCGACTGCCGCGCGGCTGGCGCGGGGGCATACTGCGCATTCGCCCCCGACAGGGCATGTGCAACCCAGTTGTCGCCTGCGCGGCATCCGACCGATGAAGCCTAGATCCCTTTCCCACGCACGCGCGATCGGCGCTGATGCGCCCGGCTTGTCCTCGCGCCCCGCAACCGCTGCCACTGCCGCCGCCGTGTGCGCGTGGGCACTGGCCTCGTGTGCGGTGACGCCGCCACCTTCTGCGCCCGCCGCGGCGCCTGCTGCCACGGCGGGTACGGCCTCGAGCCCCGCAGCGGCTGCTGCGGCTGCTGCGGCCGCTCCAGCTGCCTCGGCACCCCCGCGCACGGCCGCCGTGCGGCCGGCTGGCAGCACGGGTACGCCGCCTGCCGCTGCGGCGGGCTCCGGCGGGGCGGGCTCGCCAGGGGCTGCTCCGAGCCGGCCGGCTGCAGAGCCCGGCGCGCCGCGCCCCTTTGCCGATGTCATCAAGGACGCCAAGCAGCAAGACGGCCTGTTCCCGGTCTGGCGCAAGGACGACAAGGTCTGGCTCGAGATCCCGAAAGACAGGCTCAACCAGCCGTTCCTGTTCACCTGGAACGTGGCCAATTCGATCGGGGAACGGGGCTTGTACGCGAGCCAGATGGGTCGCGACGTGCTCGTCGAGTGGCGCCGGGTGGGCAACCAGCTCCAGCTGATCGCGCCGAACCTGCAGTTCCGGGCCTCGGGCGGTGATCGCCTGGCTACCGAGCAGGCGTTCTCGCCCAGCCTGCTGCTGTCGGGTGGCGTGGCCAGCGCCGAGCATCCCGAGCGCAAGTCGGTGCTGTTCGACGCCTCGGCCCTGCTGGGGGACATGACGGGCCTGTCGATGCGCATCGAGGCGGCCTTCCGGATGAGCTACCAGCCCGACCGTGCGAACTCGCACTTCGAGTCTGCGAGTGCCGATCGAACGCTCACGACCCTGACCGCGCGCCTGCATTTCTCGACACCGCGCATTCCCCTGCCGCCCCCGATGGGTGCAGGCGGCCCGCCGCCCTCGCCGATGTCGATGCCTACCCCGCCGCGCACGGTGCCGGACCCGCGCAGCTTCTTCATGTCGGTGGTCTACAACTTCCGCGCGTTGCCCGAGCAGCCCATGGCCGCCCGCCGCGCCGACCCGCGCGTGGGTCATTTCACCGATGCATACACCGACATGTCGGAGCTGCGCCCGAGCCAGCGTGTTCACCTCGTCAACCGCTGGCGGCTGGAGAAGAAGGACCCGCAGGCGGAGCTCTCCGAGCCGGTGCAGCCCATCACCTTCTGGCTCGACCGCAACATCCCCTCGCGTTACCGCAGGGCGGTCGAGGAGGGCGTTCTCGAGTGGAACAAGGCCTTCGAGAAGATCGGTTTCAGGGGCGCCGTCGTGGCGCGCCAGCAGCCCGACGACGCGCAGTGGGACAACATGGACGCCACCCACGCATCCATCCGCTGGTTCGTCGGCTCGGATGTGGGCTTCGCGATCGGGCCGAGCCATACCGACCCGCGCACGGGCGAGATCCTGGATGCGGACATCGGCATGAGCGACGTGTTCGCGCGGGGTTCGCGCCGCTTCATCGTCGAGGACCGGGGCCTCGCCAGCGAGGACCGGCTGGCCCAGCTCACGGCTGCCTGGCACATGGGGCAGGCGGGGCAGGGCGGGCGTGGTGCCGAGGTGTGCACCTATGCGCACGAGGCGGCGGCCCACATGCACTTTGCGCTCGACCTGCTCGAGGCGCGCGGCGAGCTCGAACCCGAGAGCCCGCAAGCCGAGGCCTTCGTGCAGGCCGTGATCAAGGACACGATCATGCACGAGGTGGGCCACACGCTCGGCCTGAAGCACAACTTCAAGGCTTCCACCACGGTCACGCGCGAGCAGCTGCAGGACAAGGCCTATACCGAGGCGCGCGGCATCTCCGGCTCGGTGATGGACTACAACGCCTACAACATCCCCTTGAAGGGCGAGCGCGAAGGTGCGTACAACAACACCACGCTGGGCGCCTACGACTACTGGGCCATCGAGTACGCCTACAAGCCCGTGGAGCCTGGGCGCGAGGCCGAGGAGCTGGGCCGCATCGCGGCACGCAGCACCGAGCCGGCCCTGGCCTACGCGGACGATGCCGACGCCGGCGGCGGTCCGGGCAGCGAGGGGCTGGACCCGCTGGCCAATCGCTTCGACCTCGGAGACGACCCGCTCGCGTGGTACCAGAAGCGCATGGCGCTGTCCAAGGAGCTGTGGGTGCGTGTCCAGGAGCGCCAGCCCGCGGCGGGCGAGGATCCGCTGCGCCAGCGGCGCTCGCTGCTCAGCGGCTTCCGGCAGCTGCGCGACCTGCCCGCGCTGGCGGCCAAGTACGTGGGCGGCCTGCACACGGTGCGCGACCTGCCCGGCAGCGGCCGGCCGAGCTACCGCCCGGTGGAGCCGGCGCGGCAGCGCGAGGCGCTGCGCTTTCTCACGCGCGAGGTCTTCAGCGTGGACAGCTTCCGCTTCCGCCCGGAATTCCTCGCGAGTCTCTCGCCCGACTACAACGAGTGGGACCGCGGCGGCCCGGTGAGCATCCCGGCCATCGTGCTGCAGCTGCAGACGCAGGCGCTGGACCGTCTCATGGCGGCGGGTACGGCGCAGCGAGTGCTCGAGCTGCCGCTCATGACGCCCGCCACGCAGGCACGTGAACTGCTGTCGCTCAACGAGGTCTACGACACGCTGCAAAAGGCCGTGTGGAGCGAACTGGCCAGCGGCCAGGACATCGACAGCATGCGCCGCAACCTGCAGCGCGAGCACCTCAAGCGCGTGCAGACGCTGCTCACGCGAGGCTCGCCCACGCTGCCGCCGGATGCGCTGAGCCTCGTGCGCATGCACGCCGGCGCGCTGAAGGCCGAGCTCGAGCGCGCGGTGAGGGCGGGCAAGGGTTCCGTGGAAACGCGCGCCCACCTGATGGACAGCCTGGCCGGGCTGACCGAGGCGTTGCGCGCCACCATGGTGCGGATGTGAGCGGGCGCGGGGCGCCTGGCCAGGCGCCCCGCTTCACCGCCGGGGCTGCCCGCAGGGCGGGTCGGGTGCCGGGGCACCCGGTTCCGCCCGCCGACGCCCCTCAGCGGCCAAGCGCCTCGAGCAGCTTCGCGTGGATGCCGCCGAAGCCGCCGTTGCTCATGCACAGCACGTGGTCGCCGGGCTGGGAGGCCTGGACCACGCGCCTGACGAGTGTGTCCACGTCGCTGGCGACGACCGCCAGCGGCCCCATCGGCGCCAGCGCATCGCTGGCGCTCCAGCCGTAGTCGCCTTGCAGGCAGAAGCTGAGGTCGGCGTCTTCCAGCGCCCACGGCAGCTGGGCCTTCATGGTGCCGAGCTTCATCGTGTTGGAGCGCGGCTCGAAGACGGCCAGGATGCGCTGCACGCCGACCTTGCGCCGCAACCCGCTGACCGTCATGCGGATGGCGGTGGGGTGGTGCGCGAAGTCGTCGTACACGCGCACGCCGCGCACCTCGCCGCGCAGCTCGAGCCGGCGCTTGACATTGCGAAAGCGCGACAGCGCCTCGGCCGCTTGCGCGGGTGGCACGCCCGCGTGCTCGGCCGCCCCGATGGCCGCCAGCGCGTTCATCTGGTTGTGCTCGCCGATCAGATCCCACTCGACGCGGCCGATCTTCAGGCTGCCGCGCAGCACGTCGAAGGCATGCGGCTCGCCGCGCGCGCACAGGCCCGAGGGCTCCTCGCGCCGGGTGCCGAAGCGCTGCACCGGCGTCCAGCAGCCGCGCTGCAGCACACGCTGCAGCGCCTCGTCGCGCGCGTTGACGACGATGCGCCCGCTGGCCGGCACGGTGCGCACGAGGTGGTGAAACTGGGTCTCGATGGCGGTCAGGTCGGGGAAGATGTCGGCGTGGTCGTGCTCGAGGTTGTTCAGGATCGCGGTGCGCGGCCGGTAGTGCACGAACTTGCTGCGCTTGTCGAAGAGCGCGGTGTCGTACTCGTCGGCCTCGATCACGAAGTGGCTGCCCGTGCCCAGGCGGGCGGAGATGCCGAAGTTCAGCGGCACGCCGCCCACCAGGAAGCCGGGCGCCAGGCCCGCGTCCTGGAGGATCCACGCCAGCATCGACGTGGTGCCGGTCTTGCCATGGGTGCCAGCCACCGCCAGCACGTGGCGGCCCTGCAGCACGTGCTCGGCCAGCCACTGCGGCCCGCTCGTGTAGCGCGCGCCGGCATCGAGGATCGCCTCCATCAGAGGGTGCTTGCCGCGCGTGACGACGTTGCCGATCACGAAGACATCCGGCGCGAGCGCCATCTGCTCGGCGCCGAAGCCCTCGATGAGCTCGATGCCAAGCGCGCGCAGCTGGTCGCTCATCGGCGGATAGACGTTCAGGTCGCAGCCGGTGACGCGGTGGCCGGCCTCGCGCGCGATGGCCGCGATGCCGCCCATGAAGGTGCCGCAGATGCCGAGGATGTGAAGGTGCATGGGGCCGGGATTCTAGGCACGCCCCGATGGCGGCCGGCCCGGCGTGCCGTCACACTGCGGATTCATCGCCGCCTGCCGGCGGTCATGTCGGGGGTCATCGCCTTGTCTGTCGCCACCGTGGCCTCAGCGGCCGTGCCGAGCCTGCCGCCCGTGCCGGCCCTGTTCGGCTGGGTCCTCACCCACGGCTGGGCCTACCCGGCGTTGGAGGTGGTGCATATCCTGGGTATCGCGCTGCTGCTGGGCAACCTCGTGGCGCTCGAACTGCGTGTGTGGGGAGCCGCAGCCGAGCTGCCCGTGGCGGCGCTGGCGCGGCTGTCGCTCGGGCTGGCGCTGGCGGGTTTTGCCACCGCGGCCGCCACGGGCGTGCTGATGTTCGCTGCTCAACCCCAGGAGTTGCTGGCCAACCGGGCCTTCACCGTGAAGCTCGCCTTGCTGATGCTCGCCGGGCTGAATGCGGCGATGTTCCACGCCCGGGGCGGCTTGCAGCGGCGCGACGGCCTGGCGCGCGCGCAGACCCTGCTGTCGCTGGGCGTGTGGATCGGTGTCGTGGCTGCGGGGAGATGGATTGCCTACGCCTGAGACCCCGGTCATCCCCTGCGGCTGCGCGGCCGCTGCGAGCTCACCGCACACGGATGGGCGTGCGCGGCGAGAATGCCAGGCATGAAGCGCCGCACCCTGCTCACCTTTCCGCTGATCGTCACGACCGGCACCGCCGGGGCGCACCACGGCTGGAGCAGCTTCGACCTGGAGCGCCCGCTGTACCTGGAAGGCCGCGCGGCCCGCGTCGCGTGGCGCAACCCGCATGTCGAGCTGGAGCTCGAGGTGGCCGCCGAGCCGCGCCTGCCGGCGGACCTCGCCTCGCGCCGCATACCCGCGCAGCAGGCGGCCGTGGACGGCGCGACGCTGCTCAAGGCGGCCCGCTGGCCGACCCGCAGCGACCGTCGGTGGACGATCGAACTGGCCCCGCTGACCCGCATGCAGGCGTGGAAGGTTCCCGAGATCCGGACGGGCGAAGCCCTGGGTGTGCTCGGCTTCACCTTCGCGGGTGAGCGCGGGGACGCCATCCTGCGCGCCGAGTACCTGTGGCTCGGCGGCTCGGTGTACGGGTTGCGTTCGGCGCCGGCCTGACTGGCGGCGCGCCGCACACCCGCACCAGCGACCGCCCTGGCACGGGCGGCAGCCCGCTGCATTCGAGCCGGCCGCTTCGAATGCGGCTCAGGCTGCCGCGAAGACCTCCGCCGCTGCGTTCACGGTCGCGGCGATGTCGGCCTCGGTGTGCGCGGCACTGACGAAGCCTGCCTCGTACAGGGCTGGCGCCAGGTACACCCCGCGGTCGAGCATGCCGTGGAAGAAGCGGTTGAAGCGCGGCGGGTCGGTGGCCATCACCTGGCCATAGTTCTGGGGCAGCTCCGACGCGAAGAAGAAGCCGAACATGCCGCCTTGGCTGTCGCCGCAGAACGGCACGCCGGCTTGCGCGGCAGCTCCGCACAGGCCCTGCACGAGCGAGCGGGTGCGCGCCGACAGCGCCTCGAAGAAGCCCGGCTTGGCGATTTCGTGCAACGTGGCCAGCCCGCAGGCCGTGGCCACCGGGTTGCCCGAGAGGGTGCCAGCCTGGTAGACCGGCCCGAGCGGCGCGAGCCGGCCCATCACTTCGCGCGAACCGCCGAAGGCGGCCAGCGGCATGCCCCCGCCGATGACCTTGCCGAACACGCTCATGTCCGGGCGAAAGCCCGGGATCAGCTGCGCGTACAGGCTCTGCGCCCCGCCGAGCGCGACGCGAAAGCCCGTCATCACCTCGTCGAAGACGAGCAGCGCACCATGCTGCGTGCACAGCTCGCGCAGCCGCGTCATGAACGGGACGCTCGCGCGCACGAAGTTCATGTTGCCCGCGATCGGCTCGATCATCACGCAGGCGATCTGATCGCCCTGGGTGGCGAAGGCCTCGTCGAGTTGCGCGAGGTTGTTGTACTCGAGCACCAGCGTGTGCTGCACGACCTCGGCCGGCACGCCCGCGCTCGTCGGGTGGCCAAAGGTCGCCAGGCCCGAGCCCGCCTTGACGAGCAGGGCGTCGGCGTGGCCGTGGTAGCAGCCCTCGAACTTCACGATTTTGGAGCGGCCGGTGAAGCCGCGGGCCAGGCGCAGCGCGCTCATGCCCGCCTCTGTGCCCGAGCTCACCAGGCGCACCTGCTCGACCGAGGGCACGAGGCCGATGATGGCCTCGGCGAGCTCGATCTCGCGCTCGGTGGGGGCGCCGAAGCTGAAGCCCTCGGCGGCCGCCCGCTGCACGGCCTCGAGCACGGCCGGGTGGCCGTGGCCGAGGATCATCGGCCCCCACGAGCCGATGTAGTCGAGGTAGCGCTTGCCGTTGGCATCCCAGATGCAGGCGCCTTGCGCGCGCGTGATGAAGCGCGGCGTGCCGCCCACGGCGCGGAAGGCGCGTACCGGGGAATTCACGCCCCCTGGGATCACACGCTGCGCGCGCTCGAAGAGCGCGGCGTTGCGGTCGGTTTCAGTGGACACGGCGCTTGGTCTCCTGTTCTGGTGGCCGGCTGCCCGCGTCGTCGGGCTCTTCGGTGTCATCGCCCTCGCCGGTGGCCGACTCGGTGCCGTCGGCCAGCTCGGCTTCGGCGGTGGGCAAGGCCCAGAAGAAGCGATCGGGCACGACGTTGCCCATGCCGGGCCGAAAGCCCGCGTCCAGGCTCTGGTCGAGGAAGGCGAGGGCTTCGCCGACGGCAGCCTGCAACTCGCTGCCAGCTGCCAGCAGCGACGCGAGCGCGGCCGACAGCGTCTCGCCGGACCCGACGAAGGCCGTGTCGAAACGCTCGAACTTCTCGCCCGTGAGCGCCCCTTGCGGCGAGGCGAGCACGTTGTCGATGTAGGGCGTGGCGCCGCGCGCGGGCAGCGCGATGCCGGTGACGAGCACGTAGCGCGTGCCGCGGTCTCCGGCTGCCACGGCCAGTTCCCGGGCGGAGGCCGGGCGCTCGCTGTCCCAGTCCGGCAGCAGCAAGTCGGTGAGGGTCTTCAGGTTGCCGACCAGGACCTCGGTGGCGGGCAGGATCAGTTCGCGGTAGGCGTCCAGGTAGGGCTGGAGCTGGTCCTCGTCGAGCCAGGAGAGATCCGGCACGTAGGCCACCAGCGGCACGTCCGGGTAGTCCGACAGGACCTCGGCCACAGCCGCCACGGTGTCGGCCGAGCCGAGGAAGCCCACCTTCCAGCCGGAGACCGTGATGTCCTCGAGGATCGTGCGTGCCTGCTCGACGACGGCTTCCTCGTCGATGGGGACGTGGTCGAAGACTTCGGCCGTGTCGCGCATGAGGATGGAGGTGACCACCGTCAGCGGGTGGCCGCCCATCGCCGCCACGGTGGCGACGTCGCCAGCCAGGCCGCCCGCGCCGCTCGGGTCGTTCGCGTTGAAGCTCAGCACGCACGCCGGAGGGGCCGGCTCGGCTGCGTCTTCGCGGGGGCCATCGGGGCTGTCGGGACCGTCGGGTCGTGCGCTGCGGGGGTCGTTCTTCATCGGCGTCGGCCCCAGGCAATCCCCTGCGATGGCCCGGTTCCGGCTGGCTACAATCGTTTAATTGTAGTGACCTCGAGCGTGCGCCTGTGAGCGAACCCAAGACCTGGATGTGCCTGATCTGCGGCTGGATCTACGACGAAGCCGCAGGCGACCCCGAGCACGGCATCGCCCCCGGCACGGCCTGGGCCGATGTGCCGATGAACTGGACGTGCCCAGAGTGCGGAGCGCGCAAGGAAGATTTCGAGATGGTCCAGCTCTGATCGGCCAGGGCCGCCCGCCATGCGCGTCCTCGTCATCGACGACAGCAACACCATCCGGCGCAGCGCCGAGCTCTTCCTGCACCAGGGTGGGCACGAGGTGCTGCTCGCCGATGACGGCTTCGATGCGCTGGCCAAGGTCCACGACCACGCCCCCGACCTCATCTTCTGCGACATCCTGATGCCTCGGCTGGACGGCTACCAAACCTGCGCGATCATCAAGAGCCATCCCCGTCATGCCGATGTGCCCGTAGTGATGCTCTCCAGCAAGGACGGCCTCTTCGACCGCGCGCGGGGCCGCATGGTCGGCAGCGCCGAGTACCTGACCAAGCCCTTCACCAAAGACCAGCTGTTGCGTGCCGTCGACCAGTTCGCCCGCGCACCGGCTGCCTGAAGCCCCCGAACAGCGGTCCAAGGCCCGCCCCCGCTCCTGCATGCCCGTTCGCAAGATCCTCATCGTCGACGACTCGAAGACCGAGGTGCACTACCTGACGGATCTGCTCGTCCGCGAGGGCTATGTGGTGCGCACCGCCTTCAACGGCGACGACGCGTTGCGCCTGCTGCAGGAGGAGACGCCCGACCTGATCCTGATGGACGTCGTGATGCCCGGGCGCAATGGCTTTCACCTGACGCGCACGATCTCGCGCGACCCGCGCTGGGCCGTCGTGCCCATCATTATCTGCTCCAGCAAGGATCAGGAGACCGACAAGGTCTGGGCCTTGCGCCAGGGGGCGCGCGACTACCTCGTCAAGCCGGTGGAGCCACAGGTCCTGCTGGGCAAGATCCGGGGGCTGCCGTGATTCCGGTCGCGCGCCGTGCGCGTCCTGCTGCACGGCGTGAGGCCATGCGCGCGCTGCAGATGCGCCTGCTCGAGCGCTTGCGCGCAGCCGGCAGCGAAGTCCCGCCGAGGTCCTTCCTGGCCGTGGAGGCGGGCGAGGCGGGCTACCTCCTGCCTCTGCACGAGGCAGGCGAGATCTTCACGCAGGCGCGGGTGATGCCGCTGCCGCACACCCAGCCCTGGTTCCAGGGCGTGGCCAACCTGCGCGGCGACCTGCATGGCGTGGTCGATCTCGCGGCCTTCCTGGGCGGGCACCGGCGGGGTGTCCGGCTGTCGACTCCTCGCGGCGGCGCAGGACGCCTGGTCTGCCTGAATCCGGGCCTGGGTGCGCTGTGCGCATTGCGGGTGGACCACGTCGCCGGGCTGCGCCAGCCCGCGCAGCTGCAGCCCGAGGCGCCGCCTCCGGGCGTGCAGCCCTCCTTCGCGCGCCGCCACTGGCGCGACGGGGACGGACGCAGCTGGGTGGAGATCGATCTTGCGGCGCTGGCCGCCAACGACGCGTTCCTGGGCATCGGCTCGGGCGGCGCGCGCCGCTAGCCGGAAGAGGGGTTGACGACATGGGTTGGCTCGACCGGTTCCGCAAGCGCCCCGCCCCGGCGGAGGCCAGCTCGTCGACGCCGACCTACCCGAGCAGTGCCTTGCCGTCGGAGATCGAGCGCAGCTTCCTCGACACCCCGGCCATGCAGCGCTACCGCGCTTCGCGGCCCGTTCCCTCGGAACTTCCGGCCGCAGCTCCGCCTCCGGCGCGCGGGCAGCGCCTGCTGCTCGGCCTGATGGCCGTTGGCGTGGTGCTGCTGGTGGCAGCGGTCGTGGCGACGCTGGCCGCCTCGTCGCGCCATGCGGCGCGGTTGGTGGCGGTGGGTGGAGCCCAGGTGCAGGCCGAGCGCCTCGCCAAGGCGGCATGGGCCACCGAGGCCGATTCGGCGGCTGCCTACGCGGAGTTGAAGGACAGCGTGGCGGCGCTCAGCCGCCATGTGGGCGCGTTGCGCGACGAACCGCAAGGTGGACTGGCCGATCTGGGCGGTCTGCTGCCTTCCGGGCTCGGGGACGAGGTGGCGCCCGTGCTGCCGTTGCTGGAGCGCACGGAAAAGCAGGCGGGTGTGCTGCTGGCCCAGCAGGCTGGCGCCGGGCGCGCTCAGGAGGCGGCGCGCAGCATCGGGCGCACCGCTGCCGAACTCGTGCTGCTGGCCGAGGACCTGAGCGTGTCGCGCATGCAGGCCGGAGCTGCGGCGGCCGAGGTGCCGGCTTTGGGCACGGCACTGGCGCTCGCGCAGCGGGTGGCGCGCAGCGCCGTCGAGGTGGGCGGTGGGGCCGCTGCCGAGCCGGCGTTGCAGCGGGGCCGGCAGGATGTGGCGGCGCTGCGGGCAGCGCTCAAGGTACTCGCCGATCAGGACGCTGCCAGGCCGGCGTCGCAGCGCACTCCCAGCCACACCGACAAGCTTGCGGGGTTCGCCGCCAAGGCCGAAGAGGTCGAGCGCCAGTTCACGGCATTGGCCGGGGCGTCTGCGCCGCTGGGGGCTGCCCGCGAGGCCCGCCGCGCGCTGCTGGCCGACCACGAGCCGATGCGCCGCACGCTCGCGGCCCTGCAGCAGCGCGTCGACGAGACGGGTGGCTTCACCCACCTCCACCTGGGCGTGCTGATGGCGGCGCTTGCGCTGCTGGCCGCTGGCGGGGTGGGGCTGCTGCGACACTTCGTCCAGGACCAGACCGCACGTGCCCGGCAGGCCGAGGCGCAGCGCGCGATCGCGCTGCGCGAGCAGCAGGAGGCCAAGCTCCACTACGAGGCCACGCAGTCGGCGATCCTGCGGCTCATGAACGAGCTGCAGGTGGTCGCCGAGGGCGACCTCACCCAGCAGTGCACCGTCACCGAAGAGATCACCGGCGCCATCGCCGATTCCGTGAACTACACGGTCGAGGAGTTGCGCAACCTGGTGTCGCAGGTGCAGGCCGCTGCCGGCCGCGTGGCCGGAACCACGCAATCGGTCGAGCACACCTCCAACGAACTGCTCTCGGCGTCGGCCGAGCAGCTGCGCGAGATCCGCGGCACGGGCGAGGCCGTGCTGCAGATGGCCGGGCGCCTGAACGAGGTCTCGACCCAGGCGCAGCGCATGGCCGATGTGGCGCAGGAATCGCTGCAGGCGGCCGCAGGCGGGCTCAATGCGGTGCAGGGCGCGATCGGCGGCATGCACACGATCCGGGACCAGATCCAGGACACCTCGCGCCGCATCAAGCGCCTCGGGGAATCCTCGCAGGAAATCGGCGAGATCACCGAGCTCATCGCCGATCTCACCGACCAGACCAACCTGCTGGCGCTGAATGCGGCGATCCAGGCTGCCTCCGCCGGGGAGGCCGGGCGCGGTTTCGCGATCGTGGCGCAGGAGGTGCAACGCCTAGCCGAGCGCTGCGCCGAAGCCGCACGCCAGATCGCCGCGCTCGTGCAGACGATCCAGGCCGACACCCAGGACGCAGTGGCGGCAATGGAGGTCTCCACCACCGGGGTGGTGGAGGGCTCGAAGCTGTCGGATGCCGCGGGTGCGGCGCTCGACGACATCGACCGCGTCACGCACCAGCTCTCGAGCCTGGTGGAGCGCATCTCCGCCCAGGCGCAGCAGGAAGCGACGGCCGTGAACGCCGTGGCCGCCAACATCCAGCACATCTTTTCCGTCACCGAGCAGACCTCGGAAGGCACGCAGTCCACCGTTCACCGGGTGCGTGAGCTGGCGCGAACGGCCGAGGAACTGCGCGCGCTCGTGGCGCGCTTCAAGATCGCCTGAGCGGCCCACGCGCCGCTGCAGCCGCCGTGTCAGACGCCTTGACAGCCCCCGGCCGGGCCGACCCCGCGGCAGACCTGCGCATGCTCGGCTGGGTGCGCGAGGAACTGCGCCTGTCCCTCGAGCAGGCCCACAAGGCGCTGCGTCGGCATCAGCGTGAGACCGCCCAGCTCGCCGCGGGCGACATCGTCGATCCCGCGATCCTGCGGGCGGCGCGTCACGGACTGCACCAGGCCGCGGGCGCGCTCGCCATGGTCGGCCAGCCCGTGGCCGCACGGGTGCTGGCCGCGGCCGAGTCGGCGGTCGTGCACGGCATGGCCGATGGCGCACAGATCACCCCCGATGCGGTGGCCACGGTGGAGCGCGGCTCCTTCGCGGTCCTGGACTTTCTCGCCCATGTGCTGGCCGGCAAGCGGGTATCCACGCTGGCGCTCTTCCCTCAATACCGGGCGCTCCTCGAGCTGGCACGTGCCGAGCGCATCCACCCGGCTGACCTGTGGTCCGAGCCCTGGGCCTGGGCCGCACTCGCCCCCGATGCGGACGTGGAGCCGGCCCGGGTGGACGCCGCCACCCGCAGCCAGCTCGAGGCCTGGATGCTCGCGCTGATGCGCCAGCCCGACCGCCAGACGCTCACGCGCATGAGCGGGTTGTGCGCCGCGCTGGGTGCCGGCTCGGCGGGCGACGAGTCGACACTGTGGACCCTGGCGGCGGCCTTCTTCGAGGCGCAGGCGGCCGGCGCGCTGCGTGCGGACGTCTACACCAAGCGGGTCGCGCCGCGGCTGCTCGCGCTGGCCCGGTCCGGTGAGGCAGCCGGCAGCGCGCGCGAGCAACTCGCGCGCGACTTGCTGTTCTTCTGCACGCAGGCTCAGCCCGCCCGGGCGGCGCGGCCCGTGCCCCGGCTGCAGGCCGCACGCGAAGCCTTCGGGCTCGGGCATGCCCCGTTCCAGGACTACGAGAGCCCCCGGCTCGGCCGCTTCGACCCCATGTGGATCACCCAGGCGCGGCGTCGCCTGGGTGCAGCGCGCGAGGCCTGGGCGGCGATCGGTGCCGGTGAACTGCACCACCTGCCGGCCCTGCCGGAGCAGTTCGCCCTCGTCGGCGACTCGCTGCAGCGCCTGCTTCCCGGCGGTGCGGAGCTGGCGGCCGCGCTGGCGGCAGCCGCGCGCCAACCGGTGGATGCGGGCGGTCCGCCAGGTGCCGCGCTGGCCATGGAGGTGGCCACGCTGCTGCTGGTGCTGGAGGCAGCGCTGGAGGCTGGAGACCTCGACCATCCGGACTGGCCGCAGCGGGTGCCGGCCCTCGCAGCCAGGCTGCAGCAGGCCAGCAGCCCCGGCGCGACGGCCGAGCTGACGCCCGAGCCCTGGATGGGCGACATCTACCGCGGCGTGTCCGACCGCCGTACCGCCGTGGCAGTGTCCCAGGCCCTGCGTGTGGCGCTGGCCGATGTGGAGAAGCAGCTCGACCAGTTCGTTCGCCAGCCCGGCGAGCGCGACACGCTCGAGGCGGCTGGCACCGGTTTGCACGCGATCCAAGGCGTGCTCGTCCTGATGGGGCTCGAGGACCCTGCAGCGGCGGTGGCGAGCCTGGCTGAGCGCATCGGGTGCTGGGCCCGCGGTGAACAGGCTGGGGGTGAACCTCCCACCCGGGAATCCTTTGCGAGCGTGGCCGACGATCTGGGTCTGCTCGGCCTGCTGGTGGAGGTGCTGGACGTCCAGCCGAAGGCTGCCCGCACCCTGCTGCGCTTCGATGCCGCAGCGCGGCGCCTGGTGCGGCGGGTTCCCGAGCTTTCCCCCGAACTCGAGGCCCAGTCGGCGTCGGAGTCCGCACCCGTGTCCGAGTCCGAGGCCCGGCTGGCATCCGAGGTCCGGCTCGAGGCCCAGCCCGAGACCGAGACAGAGACAGAGACCGAGGGCGGGCTCGAAGTCCGGCTCGAGCCCGAGGCCCGGCCGCAGGCCGAGGTCCCGCTCGCCTCCGGGTCCGGACCCGTGCCGGTGCGGGATGGCGACGCCCATGCAGGGACGGGAAGTGCTGCGGAGCCGGTGGTTGGGTTCGAAAGCGAGAGGTCGGCCGAGCCCACGACGCCGGACCTGTCGATCGAGCTGCTGGAGGAGGTGAGCCCGGCGATGCTCGAGCCTGCGCCGGAGATGCCCGACCTCCCCGTGCTCACCGAGGCGATCACGAGGCCGGTTCCGCTGGGCGGGGTGCCCGAGGAGCCCCCGCTGTCCGACTTCCCGCAGACCTGGACCGACGAAGAGCTGGGCACCGACGTGCTGCCGGTGCCGACGGTGGAAGAGGTGAGCCTGACGACCCTGGGCGACTTCGGCCCGGGTGGCGAGGCGAGCGCCACGCTTCCCGTGGCCGACACTCGCAAGGTCGTCGGGCCGCTGACACTGGACATCGGAGAATTCAACCGTTTCCTGAACGACGCCGACGAACTCACGCGCGAGCTGGCGACGCGGCTGGCCGAGTGGGCCGTTGAACTCGACGGGGCGCCCGACGCCCGCACGGCAGACCTTGCGAACGAGCTGGCGCAACGTGCGCACGCGCTGGGTCAGGCGGAAATCGCGCATGTGGCCTCGGCCTTGGCAGAGGCGCTGGGGCGTTGCTCGGCCATGCAGCCGGCGTTGTTCGAGGAGCCCGAGCTGTTCGTCGCAGGCGCTGAGCAGCTGCAGCGCCTGCTGCACCTGTTCGCCGCAGGCTTCTACGAGCCGGCTGATGCCTCTGTCGTCGAGCGCCTGCAGGCCTACCAACCGCTGGTGCTCGAACCCGTATCGCAGCCCGCGCCGGAACCTGAATTTGCCCTCGAGCCTGCGCCCGACGCCGGTGTCCAGACCGCGCTGGAGCCGGCGCGCGAGCCTTCACCCGCACCGGCACCCGCACCGGCGCCCGTGGACGACCCCGACCCTGAGCTCTTCGCCGTTTTTGCCGAAGAGGCCGAGGAACTGCTGGCGGACCTGCGCCAGGGCTTGAGCGCCGGGCTGCTCGACCCGCAGGATCCACAGGCCTCGGCTATGTGCCTGCGCGCGCTGCACACCTTCAAGGGCGGTGCGCGTCTGGCCGGCGCGATGCGGCTCGGGGACCTCGCCCATCGGCTCGAGTCCCGTTTCGAGCAGCAGTGGCCGGCTGGTCCTGCCCAGGCGGGTGATGCGTTGCAGGCGGAAGTCGATGCGCTGGAGTCGGCGTTCGACGCTCTGCGTGCCGTGTGGGCGCCAGCGGGCCGCCCGAGCGTGTCGGGCGCATGGCTCCAGGCCGAGCCTGCGCCTGCTCCGGCATTCGTACCCACGCCTGAACCCGCGTCCGCGCCCGTACCGGAGCCCGCACCAGAGCCGGTACCGTCCGTTCCGGAGCCGGTACGGCCCGTTCCCGAGCCCGTACCTGAACTCGTACAGGAGCCCGTACCTGAACCTGTCCCTGAGCCGTTCCCTGAGCCGTTCCCTGAGCCGATAGCCGTTGCCGTCACAGTGCCCCAGCCCGTAGCGGCGGCACCGGTGGCACCGGCGTCGACTGGAGTGGAGCCGGACGACTCGATTCAGGCAGAGAAGCCTTATCTCCAATGGCCCGAAGAGGAGGCCACTGCGCAGCCGCGCAGCGTGGCCCAGCCTGCGGCGGAAACCCCTGCACCGGATTCCTTCTTCCCCGAGCTGGCGTGGCCGGAGGAGCCGCCCGCCAGCCCGCCCGGCCCGGCACCTGCTGCGCCGTCCGGCGAGGTCCGGCCGAGTGCGGTGCCCGCGCCCCCGCCTGCCGAGGTCCGGCCGAGTGCGGTGCCCGCGCCCCCGCCTGCCTTGGTGTGGGATGTTCCCGAGGCGGAACCGGCCACGGAGATGGTGCCCGCACCCGCACCCGCACCCGCACCCGTCCCGAGCGTCCCTGCCACGCGGCTGGCGCCGCCCGCGGCCGAGAAGCCCGAGCCACCGGCCGTTGGCCGCACGGTCGTGCCCATGCGCGCGATGGTGCGCGTGCGCGCCGAGCTGATGGACCGGCTGTTCAATCAGGCCGGCGAGGTGGGCACCGCACGGGCGACGGTCGAGACCGAGGTCGGCCGGCTCAAGGGCTCGCTCGCCGATCTGGCCGACAACCTCGAGCGGCTGCGGCGGCAACTGCGCGACCTCGAGGCTCAGGGTGAAGCCCGGGCACCCCGTGCGCGGGCAGGCAGCCCGGAGCAGGCCCCGCAGTTCGACCCGCTGGAGCTCGACCGCTACACCCGCTTCCAGGAACTCGTGCGGATGATGGCCGAGTCGCTGGACGACGTGGCCACGATCCAGCGTGCGCTCGGCCTGGGTGTCCAGGGGGCGGAGGACGGCTTGGCCGCCCAGGCGCAGGCTGCCAAGGGCCTGATGGAGGACCTGCTGCGCACGCGCCTCGTGGAGTTCGAGTCGATTGCGGACAGGCTTCACCGGGTGGCTCGGCAGTCGGCGCGCGAGACGGGCCGGCAGGTCAGGCTCGAGCTGGACGGGGCTGCGGTGGAACTCGACCGAGGCGTGCTCGACCGCATGGCCGCGCCTTTCGAACACCTGGTGCGCAACTGTGTGGTGCACGGCATCGAGCTGCCGGCCCAGCGCGAGGCTGCCGGCAAGCTGGCGACGGGGCTGGTGCGCATCGCGCTGGTGCAGGAGGGCAACGAGGTCGCGATCACGGTGGAGGACGACGGCCGGGGACTGGACTTCGCCGGCATCCGGGAGCGTGCGCAGGCCGCCGGCCTCATCGGCCCGGAGGAAGAGCCCGATGAGGCGGTCTTGACCGATCTCGTGTTCAGCCCCGGCTTGTCGACCTCGCGCAGCGTGACCGAGCTCGCCGGGCGCGGCATCGGGCTGGACGTGGTCCGCGCCGAGGTGCTGGCACTGGGCGGCCGCATCGAGCTCGCGAGCACGCCGCTGCAGGGCACGCGGGTGCGCCTGACGCTCCCGCTGACGACCGCGATCACGCAAGTGGTGCTGCTGCGGGTGGGCGACGCCACGGTGGCGGTGCCCTCGACGATCGTGGAGATCGTGCGCCGCGTCACACCGGCCGACATCGAGCGAGGCTGCGACAGCGGCCTGCTGCCTGATGGCCCGGCCGGGGGAGCTGGCGCGTCTTTGCCGTTCTACTGGCTGGGTGCCCTGCTGGACGGCCCGCCCCGCCCGAGCGTGCTCGGCCGCGCCCCGCGCGTGGTGGTGCTGCGCAGCGCGGCGCAGCGCGTGGCCGTCTTCATCGACGACATCCTCGGCCACCAGGAGGTGGTCGTGAAGAACCTGGGGCCGCAGCTGGCGCGGCTGCCGGGCCTGGCGGGCATGACCGTGCTGCCCAGCGGCGAGATGGTGCCGATCTACAACCCCGTGGCGCTGGCAGCGCTGCACGGGTTGCAGGCGCGCGAACGCCAGCGCGTGGTGGCCGCCGAAGGCGGGGAGCCCGCGCTCACGAGCGAGCCCACCGGCCCGCTGGTGCTGGTGGTGGACGACTCGCTGACGGTGCGCAAGGTCACGCAGCGGCTGTTGCTGCGCGAGGGCTACCGCGTCGTCACGGCCAAGGACGGGCGCGAGGCGCTCGAGCGCATCGGCGAGGAAAAGCCGGCGATGGTCCTCTCCGACCTCGAGATGCCGCGCATGGACGGCTTCGACCTTGTGCGCAACCTGCGTGCGGACCCGCGTACCGCCGATCTGCCGGTGGTGATCATCACCTCGCGCATCGCCCAGAAGCACCGCGACCACGCGGTGGCACTGGGGGTCGACCACTACCTCGGCAAGCCCTTTGTCGAGCGCGAACTGCTCGATCTGGTCGCACGGCATACGGGATTTCCCGGGTCCCGGTAAGCTATGGGGTGGGGCCGGTTCGGCCCCGCCTCATTTCCTGTTTCCCATGAATCTGCTCTCTCCTGGCGCCACGGCGTGTCCGCGCGGACGGTCCGTCCTGGCATCGGTCTGGCTGGCGGCCTGTCTCACGGGGCTCGCCGCAGCGCCTGCGCCCGCCACCGCGAACCCGGCCTCCGATGGCCCACGCGCCGCACCGGCCCGCGCGGCCTTGACCGTCACGCTCACCCAGCCCCAGCGCGCCAGCCTGCCCGTGAGGGTGGCCGCCACCGGCACCGTGGCGGCCTGGCAGGAAGCGGTGATCGGGGCCGAAGGCGGGCCCTGGCGGCTGCTGGAGGTGCGAGCCGGCGTGGGCGACGCGGTGCGCCGCGGCCAGGTGTTGGCGGTGTTCGCCGGTGAGTTCGTGCGCGCCGACGTCGAGCTCGCCCGCGCAGGCGTGGCTGAAGCCGAGGCGGTGCTCGCCGAGATGAGCGCAAAGGCGCAGCGTGCGCGCGAGCTGCAGCCCACTGGCGTGCTCAGCGCCGAGCAGGTCCAGCAGGCACTGACCGCCGAGCGCACCGCCCAGGCCCGACTGCAGGCGCAGCGCGCCGCACTCGAGTTGCAGCGGCTGCGCGAGCAGCAGCTGCAGGTCGTGGCCCCCGACGACGGCGTGATCAGCGCCCGCGCCGCCACCGTCGGCGCGGTGGTGCCGCCCGGCCAGGAGCTGTTCCGGCTCATCCGGCAAGGCCGCCTCGAGTGGCGCGCCGAGGTCCCGGCAGGCGAGCTGGCGCAGCTGCGCGCCGGCCAGTCGGTGCGCGTGCAGGCCACCGGCGCGGCGGCGGTGACGGGCAAGCTGCGCATGGTCGGCCCGACGGTGGACGCCGCCTCGCGCAACGGCCTCGTCTACGTGGACCTGCCCGCCACGCCGGGCCTGCGCGCGGGCACCTTCGCGCGTGGCGAGTTCGAGTCCGGCGCCTCCGAGGCGCTCACGCTGCCGCAGTCGGCGGTGGTGCTGCGCGAGGGCTTCGCCTACGTGTTCAGGCTCGGCACCGACCAGCGCGTGGTGCAGACCAAGGTGAGCGTCGGGCGCCGCGTGGGTGACCGCGTCGAGCTCACGGGCGGGCTCGATGCGGCCGCTCGTGTGGTGGCCAGCGGGGCCGGTTTCCTGGCCGACGGCGACACGGTGAAGGTGGTCGACAAGTGAACGTCTCCGCCTGGTGCATCCGCAACCCGATTCCGTCGGTGATGTTCTTCGTGCTGCTGACGGTCGCCGGCGTGCTCGGCTTCCGGGCGATGAAGATCCAGCAGTTCCCCGACATCGACCTGCCCACGGTCGTCGTCAGCGCAAGCCTGCCCGGTGCGGCGCCGGCGCAGATGGAGACCGAGGTCGCGCGCAAGATCGAGAACGCGGTCGCCTCGCTGCAGGGCGTGAAGAACCTGTACACCAAGGTGCAGGACGGCGTCGCCCAGGTGACGGTGGAGTTCCGCCTCGAGCGCCCGACGCAGGAGGCACTCGACGACGTGCGCTCGGCCGTCTCGCGCATCCGCGCCGACTTGCCGGCCGACCTGCGTGACCCCGTGATCAACAAGCTCGACCTGGCCGGCGCGCCGATCCTCACCTACACGGTCGCCGCGAGCCGCCTGGACGAGGAGGCGCTTTCGTGGTTCGTCGACAACACCGTCACGAAGGCCCTGCTCGCGGTGCGCGGGGTGGGCGCGGTGTCGCGCGTGGGCGGTGCCACGCGCGAGGTGCGCGTCGAGCTCGACCCGGCGCGGATGCTGGCGCTGAACATCACCGCCGCGGAAGTCTCGCGCCAGCTGCGCGCGGTGCAGCAGGACGCCCCGGGCGGCCGCACCGACCTGGGCGGGGCCGAGCAGAGCGTGCGCACGATCGCCACCGTCCAAAGCGCCGCCGAGCTCGCCCGCATGGAGATCGCCCTGCCCGGTGACGCCGCCGGCCGGCGCATCCGGCTGGACCAGGTGGCCACCGTCACGGACACGGTGGCCGAGCGCCGGAGCGGCGCGCTGCTGGACGGCCAGCCCGTGGTCGGCTTCGAGATCGTGCGCTCGCGCGGTGCGGGCGAGACGGCCGTGGCCGAGGGCGTGCGTGCGGCCATCGAGCGGCTGCGCGCCGAGCACCCGGAGGTGCGCTTCACCGAGGCCTTCAACTTCGTCGACCCGACGCAGGAGAACTTCGAGGGCAGCATGTACCTGCTGCTCGAAGGCGCGGTTCTGGCTGTGCTCGTGGTGTGGCTCTTCCTGCGCGACTGGCGCGCCACGCTGGTGGCGGCCACCGCGCTGCCGCTGTCGATCCTGCCGGCCTTTGCGGTGATGCACTACGTGTTCGGCTTCACGCTGAACGTGGTCACGCTGCTCAGCCTGTCTCTCGTCGTGGGCATCCTCGTGGACGACGCGATCGTGGAGATCGAGAACATCATGCGCCACCTGCGCATGGGCAAGACGCCCTACCAGGCGGCGATGGAGGCGGCCGACGAGATCGGCCTGGCGGTGATCGCCACCACCTTCACGCTGATCGCCGTGTTCCTGCCCACCGCCTTCATGGCTGGCGTGCCCGGCAAGTTCTTCGTGCAGTTCGGCTGGACGGCGGCGATCGCCGTCTTCTTCTCGCTCGTCGTCGCGCGCATGCTCACGCCGATGATGGCCGCCTACCTGCTGCGCCCGCCGCGCGCGGAGCACCACGAGCCGCGCTGGCTCGTACGCTATTCGGGCTGGGCCGCCTGGTGCCTGAAGCACCGCGTGGTGACCGTGCTCGCCACGACGGTCTTCTTCCTGGGCTCCTTCGGCCTCGTGCGCTACCTGCCCACGGGCTTCCTGCCGCCCGACGACCTCAGCCAGACGCAGGTGACGGTCTCGCTGCCGCCCGGCAGCACCTATGCTCAGACCCTGGAGGCGGCCGAGCGCGCGCGCGAGCTCGTGCGCCAGAACCCGCACGTGAAGATGGTCTACACGGCCATCGGCGCGGGCGCCACCGGCGCCGACACCTTCACGCCCGGTGCGGCCCTGCCCGAGGTGACCAAGGCCACGCTGACGGTGAACATGACCCACCGCACCGAGCGCCGCGGCGTGACCAAGCAGGCCATCGAGGCGCAGCTGCGCGATGCGCTGCAGGCCGTGCCTGGCGCGCGGGTGAAGGTGGGCTTCGGGCAAAGTTCGGAGAAGTACGTGCTCGTGCTCGCGAGCGAGGATGGCGCCGCACTGGCCACCCACGCGGCCGTGGTGGAGCGCGAGCTGCGCTCGATTCCCGGCATCGGTGCCGTGACCTCGAGCTCGAGCCTGCTGCGTCCCGAGCTCATCGTGCGGCCCGATGCGGCCAAGGCCGCTGACCTGGGCGTGACGGCGGCGGCGATCGCGGACACGCTGCGCGTGGCCACCGCCGGCGACTACGACCAGGGGCTGGCCAAGCTCAACCTCAGCCAGCGCCAGGTGCCCATCGTCGTACGTCTGCCTGCCGAGGCCCGCACGGACCTCGCACTGCTCGCGCGGCTGCCGGTGCCCGGCCGCAACGGGCCCGTGCCCCTGGGCAACGTGGCCACGCTCGAGATCGGCTCGGGCCCGGCCACGATCGACCGCTACAACCGCCAGCGCAACGTGAACTTCGAGATCGAGCTCAACCAGCAGCCGCTGGGCGCGGTGAAGGAGGCGGCGCTCGCGCTGCCCAGCCTCGCCAAGCTGCCCCCGGGCGTGATCCGCACCGAGATCGGCGACGCCGAGGCGATGGGCGAGCTCTTCGAGAGCTTCGGCCTGGCCATGCTCACGGGCGTGCTGTGCATCTACGTCGTGCTCGTGCTGCTGTTCAAGGACTTCGTGCAGCCGGCCACGATCCTCGGCGCGCTCGTGCTGTCGATCCCCGGGGCCTTCCTCGCGCTCTTCGTGACGCATACGGCGCTGTCGATGCCGAGCATGATCGGCCTGATCATGCTGATGGGCATCGCCACGAAGAACTCGATCCTGCTCGTGGACTACGTGATCATCGCGCGGCGCGACCACGGCCTGGCCCGGCTCGAGGCGGTGCTCGACGCCTGCCGCAAGCGCGCGCGGCCGATCGTGATGACCACCATCGCCATGGCCGCGGGCATGATGCCCATCGCCATCGGCCTGGGCGTGGACCCGAGCTTTCGCTCGCCGATGGCCATCGTCGTGATCGGCGGGCTCATCACCTCCACCTTCCTGAGCCTGCTCGTGATCCCCGTGCTGTTCACCTTCGTCGACGACGCGATCCAAGGCTTGCGCCGCCTGCTGCGGCGCCGCCCGTCGGCGGGGGCCACGACGCCCCGCGCGGCGTCCTGAGGCGGGACGACAACAGCGAGCAGCCTTCCCCCGACCTTCACGCGAACGCCGCCCTCACACGCCATGGACCGACGCCGATTCCTCCTTCGCACCGCCTGCGCGCTCGGCGTGGCGGGCCTGCCTCCGTGGGCCCGCGCGCAGGGGCCGGGTGTCGACACGATCGACCTCGAGCCGGTGGACGCCCGGCGCGGCCGCACCGTGCCGCTGCGGCTGTACCTGCCTCGCGAGGCGGCGGCAGCCCGGCCGGCGCCGCTGGTCGTGTTCTCGCACGGCATCGGCGGCTCGCGCATGGGCTACAGCTACCTCGGCCGGCACTGGGCCGCGCACGGCGTGGCGAGCCTGCACGTGCAGCATGTGGGCAGCGACCGCAGCCTGTGGGGGACGGGCAACGTCTTCTCGCTCGTCTCGCGCCTGCAGCAGGCGGCCCAGGAAAGCGAGGCCATCGACCGTGTACACGACCTGCGCTTCGCGCTCGGCCACGTCCTCGAGGGTGCCACGGGCGCGCGGCTGGACGGCGCGCGCGTCGTCGCGGCGGGGCATTCCTACGGCGCGAACACGACGCTGCTGGCCGCCGGTGCTCAGGTGTTTCGCGACGGACGTGTGGTGGACCTGCGCGAGCCCCGGGTGCAGGCCGCCATCGTCATCTCCGCTCCGCCGTTCTACGGCGAGATCGGCGAGATGCCGCGCATCCTCGCGCCTGTGCGCGTGCCGAGCCTGCACATCACGTGCACCGAGGACGACATCAAGATCCCGGGCTATTCGAGCGGGCTTGCGGACCGGCTTGCGGTCTTCGAGGCCGTGGGCGGCGCGCGCAAGACGCTCGCCGTGTTCCAGGGCGGTTCGCACAGCATCTTCACCGACCGCACCGGGCCGGGCGGGCCCGAGCTCAACCAGCGCGTGAAGGCGGCCACGCGCGAGCTCACGCTCGGCTTCCTGCGCAGCGTCTTCGACGGCGAACACGAGGGGCTGCGGGAGTGGCCGCAGCGCCACGCCGGGCTGCTGGCCCGTTACGTGCCTGGGCCCTTGACCACCGCGTAGCGAGCCAGCGTCGTCTGGCGCGCCTGGTCGTGCGCCACGATGGGCTCGGGGTAGTCGCGCCCGAGCTGCACACCAGCGGCCTGCAGGTCCACCGGGCGCGCCGTCCAGGGGGCGTGGATGGCCGCGTCGGGCAGGCCCGCGAGTTGCGGCAGGTAGCGCCGGATGAAGCGGCCCTCCGGGTCGAACTTCTGGCTCTGCGTGACGGGGTTGAAGATCCGGAACCACGGCTGCGCGTCGCAGCCCGAGGAGGCCGCCCACTGCCAGCCGCCGTTGTTCGCGGCGAGGTCGAAGTCGTTCAGGTGCAACGCGAAGTAGCGCTCGCCCCAGCGCCAGTCCAGGCCCAAATCCTTCGTCAGGAAGCTCGCCACCACCATGCGCAGCCGGTTGTGCATGTAGCCGGTTTCGTTGATCTGGTGCATCGCCGCATCCACCAGCGGGTAGCCGGTGCGCCCCTCGCACCAGGCGGCATACAGCTGCTCCGCGTGGCGGCCGTGCTCCCAGCGGATGCGGTCGTACTCCGGGCGGAACGCGCGCTCCACCACATGCGGGTGGTGGTGCAGCACCTGGTGGTAGAAGTCGCGCCAGATGAGCTCGGACAGCCACGTCTGCGCGCCGCGCGAACCCGCCGCCGTGCGCGCCCAGGCCTCGCGTGCGAGCTGGCGCACGGACACGGTGCCGAAGCGCAGGTGCGTGCTGAGGTAGCTGGGACCCTTGATCGCCGGGAAGTCGCGCGCGTCCGCGTAGCGGTCGATGCGCTCGTCCAGGAAGTCCGCCAGCAGCTCCTGCGCGCCCACCGAGCCGGTGGGCAGCTTCAGCGTGTGCAGGTTGGTGCGCGCAAAGCCGATGTCGGCCAGCGCCGGCACGCCCCCGAGACCCTCCGGCACCGGGGCGAGGCCCGCGGCCAGCGGCGCCACCTGGTGCGGCAGCAGCGCCCGGCCCTGCTCGGCCTCGAGCCGGCGCAGCCAGGCGTTCTTGTAGGGTGTGAACACGCCGTAGGGCGAGCCCGCGGCGGTCAGCACTTCGGCGCGCTCGAAGACGACGTGGTCCTTCACCGTGTGCAGCACCACACCGATGTCGGCCAGCGCCCCGCGCGTCTGGCTGTCGCGGGCAAGCGCGGCCGGCTCGTCGTCGTGGCTCGCATACACGGCCTGCACGCCCAGCTGCCGCGCCAGCGCCACGACCTCCGCCACCGCTTGCCCGTGGCGCACGATCAGGCCGGCTCCGGCCACGCCGTGCGCGAGCGCGAGCGCGTGCAGTTCGGCGTCGAGCCCCTCCAGGCTGTCGCGGATGAACTCCACGCGCCGGTCGGCGCGCGGCAAGGGGTCCAGAATCTGCCGGTCGAACACGAAGGCGCACCACACCCGCTGCGCGTCGCGCAGCGCGCGATGCAGCGCGGCGTGGTCCTCGGCACGCAAGTCGCGGCGCAGCCAGACGAGGGCACTGGCCAGCGGGCGGGCCGCCTCGTCGGGCAAGGTGTGACGGCGAATATGGGCAGTCATGGTGGGGCGGGCAACGCAGGGAGCCGACGCATAGAATGATCCCATGACCGCGGGCGAGCCGATCAACCTCACGAACCAGTTCCTGATCGCCATGCCCGGCATGGCGGACGACAACTTCGCCGGAACCGTGGTCTACCTGTGCGAGCACTCGAAGGAGGGCGCGCTCGGGCTGGTCATCAACCGGCCCATCGACATCACGCTGCGCAACCTGTTCGAGAAGGTGGAGCTCTCGCTGGACCGCGAGGAACTCGCCTCGCAGCCGGTGTACTTCGGCGGCCCGGTGCAGACCGAGCGCGGCTTCGTGCTGCACGAGCGCACCGGCAGCGAGGCCGGCAGCCCCTACACGTCGACGCTGGCGATTGCCGGCGGCGAGCTCGAGATGACCACCAGCAAGGACGTGCTCGAGGCACTGGCCAGCGGTGCGGGCCCGCGCAAGGTGCTGGTCACGCTCGGTTACTCGGGCTGGGGTGCGGGCCAGCTCGAGTCGGAGATCGGCCGCAACGGCTGGCTCACGGTCGATGCCGACCCGGCGATCATCTTCGACACCCCGGTGGAGCAACGCTACGAGCGTGCGCTCGCGCTGCTCGGCTTCGACCCCATGATGCTCAGCCAGGAGGCGGGGCATGCCTGAGGCGGCGCGGCGCGAGCAATGCCTGCTGGCGTTCGACTACGGGCTGCGCCGGGTGGGGGTGGCCGTCGGCAACACGCTGCTGGGCCAGGCGCAACCGCTGCGCACGCTGGCCGTCGAGGGCGAGGCCCGCTTTGCCGCGATCGCCCAGTTGCTGCGCGAGTGGCAACCCGATGCGTTGGTGGTGGGCGTGCCCTTTCACCCCGATGGCGCACCTCATGAGAACACGCAACGCGCGCAGCGTTTCGCACGCCAGCTTGGCGGGCGTTTCCGCCTGCCGGTGTTCGAGGTCGACGAGCGCTGGTCGACCACCGAGGCCATCTCCGAAGGCGGTGCCGGGCGTGACGTCGACGCGCGTGCCGCCGCCGTGATCCTCGACCAGCACCTGCGCACGCAGGCCCAACATGCTGCAGCTTGATGCCGAGTCCCTCTACGCGGAACTGCGCGCGGGCGTGCAGGGCCTGCTTGCGGGCGATGCGGTGCTGGTGGGCATCTGGTCGGGCGGGGCGTGGCTGGCCGAGCGGCTGCAGCGCGACCTCGGCCTGCCCGGCCGCCACGGCGTGATCTCGAGCACGCTGCACCGCGACGACTTCGGCGCGCGCGGCCTCGCGCGTGCCGACGCCACCGAGCTGCCCTTCGCCATCGAGGGCCGGCACATCGTGCTCGTGGACGACGTGCTCTACACGGGCCGCACGATCCGCGCCGTGCTCAACGAGCTCTACGACTTCGGCCGGCCCGCCAGCGTGAAGCTGGCGGTGCTGGTGGACCGCGGCGGGCGCGAGCTGCCGATCTGCGCCGCCCATGCGGCCGCGCGCATCACGCTGCCGCCCGCGAAGCGCCTGGCGCTGGCGCGGGCGGACGACGGACGCTTCTCCTTCGTGGTCAAGGAGTCGGCCTGATGCTCTCGCGCCGCCACCCGCAGCTCAACCGCCACGGCGAGCTCATCCACCTGCTGAGCATCGAGGGGCTGCCGCGCGCGGTGCTCACGCAGATCCTGGACACGGCCGGCACCTTCCTGTCGGTCAGCGAGCGCGACGTGAAGAAGGTGCCGCTCCTGCGCGGCAAGAGCGTGTTCAACCTCTTCTTCGAGAACTCCACGCGCACCCGCACCACCTTCGAGATCGCGGCCAAGCGCCTCTCGGCCGACGTGATCAACCTCAACGTGTCGACCAGCTCGACTTCCAAGGGCGAAACCCTGCTCGAC
>JBDKFA010000339.1:0-2843 GCA_039798945.1 Pseudomonadota bacterium | reverse complement strand
CACGGTGTAGTCGGCAGCGCTTGCCATCGGCCCTCCTCTGGATGAAAATACAGCTACTGGACAAATCGACAGCCCGCGCCACCAGGAGCCTGCATGGAAAGCCCGAAGCTCACCGACCGCCAGCAGCAGATTCTCGACTTGGTGCAGAGCACCATCGCCCGCACCGGGGCGCCGCCCACGCGCGCCGAGATTGCCGCCGAGCTGGGGTTTCGCTCCGCCAACGCGGCCGAGGAGCACCTGCAGGCGCTTGCCCGCAAGGGCGTGATCGAGCTCGTGAGTGGCACCTCGCGCGGCATCCGGCTGCAGTCTGACACACTGCGCGCGCTGCACGAGGCGCGCATGAGCCCGGTGGGCAAGCAGTTCAGCCTGCCGCTGCCCAGCCTGGCTCAGTTGTCCCTGCCTCTCGTGGGGCGCGTGGCGGCGGGTGCGCCCATCCTGGCGCAGGAGCACATCGACCAGACCTACCTCGTCGAATCCACGATGTTTCCGCGCCGGCCCGATTACCTCCTCAAGGTGCGCGGCATGAGCATGCGCGACGCCGGCATCCTCGACGGCGACCTGCTCGCCGTCCAGAAGGCCAGCGACGCGAAGAACGGGCAGATCGTCGTCGCGCGCCTGGGTGACGATGTCACCGTCAAGCGGCTGCGCCGCACCCGAGGCCAGGTCGAACTGCTCCCGGAGAACCCCGAATTCGACCCGATCGTCGTCCAGCCGGATGACGCCAGCTTTGCACTCGAGGGCATCGCTGTCGGCCTGATCCGCAACACAATGCTGATGTGAGGGCCCGGTGACCGGCGAAGGGCGGTAATACGCCACACTTTCAGCAACCCGAGCCCCTTCAGTCGATGTCCGGCCAGCCGATAGTCCGGGGGTGTTCTCCTCCTCGACTTCCCGCGACCGGCGCCAACGGTTCAAGGTCTCCAGCCGCCTGAAAGGGGAGGTGCCCCCTCCCGCCATGCTGCCGGGTCCGTCCCGGGGCTGGCAGCGGCTGATCGGCTGGATCATCTCGGCCGGCTCCGAGGACACGCGCCTGCCCATCGGCAGACTCGCGGCCATTCGCGCGGAGTTCGTGGCCGTTCTGGACGACCTCGACCCCGGGCGCACCTCGATGCTGCGCCAGCGCATCGCCAAGGCTGCCTCGCTGCGGGACCTGTGGCACCTGCGCTCCGACGTCTATGGCGCCGTCTCGCTGCAGCACTCGCAGTCGGAGGCCGAGCGTCGGGTGTCCAGCCTGAACCGGCACTTCTCCACCCGCCACGCACGCTGACGGTCGGCGGCGCCGCGCCGCCCGCTCGGGGCACAATGCCGGGGCCCATGAACGTCATCATTCTCGACGACTACCAGGACGCGGTGCGCAAGTTGCGCTGCGCGGCCATGATGGAACACCTGCACGCGAAGGTGTTCACCAACACCGTCAAAGGCATCGGCCAACTCTCGGTGCGGCTGCGCGACGCCGAGGTGGTGGTGCTGATCCGCGAACGCACGCAGCTCAGTCGCCCTCTTCTGGAGAAGCTGCCGCGGCTGCGGCTCATCGCCCAGACGGGCAAGGTCGGCGCGCACATCGACGTCGAGGCCTGCACGAGGCTGGGCATTGCAGTGGCCGAGGGCGTGGGGTCTCCGACCGCCCCGGCCGAGCTGACCTGGGCGCTGATCCTGGCCGCCATGCGCCGCCTGCCTCAGTACATCGGCAACCTCAAGCACGGTGCCTGGCAGCAAAGCGGCCTCAAGGCGGCCTCGATGCCACCCAATTTCGGGGTAGGCATGGTGCTGCAGGGCAAGACGCTGGGCATCTGGGGCTTCGGACGCATCGGCGAACTCGTGGCGGGCTACGGCCGAGCCTTCGGGATGCAGGTGGTCATCTGGGCCAGCCCGGCCTCGCGCGAGCGTGCGCGGCAAGCCGGCTATGCGGTGGCGGAGTCGCGCGAGGCGCTGTTCGAACACAGCGACGTCTTGTCCCTGCACCTGCGCCTGACGCCCACCACGCGAGGCCTGGTGCGCCCGCAGGACCTCGCGCTGATGAAGCCCACCGCGCTCTTCGTCAACACCTCGCGTGCGGAGCTGCTGGAGGAAGGCGCACTCGTCGCCGCCCTCAACCGCGGCCGGCCCGGAATGGCCGCCATCGACGTGTTCGAGGCCGAGCCCATCCTGCAGGGGCACCCGCTGCTGCGCATGGAGAACGCCGTGTGCACACCGCACATCGGATACGTCGAACAGGACAGCTACGAGCTGTATTTCCGCACGGCATTCGAGAACGTGCTGAACTTCCTGCGCGGCGAGCCGACCCGCATCGTGAACCCCGAGGCGCTGAAGGTGCCTCGTTGAGCGCAGGTCCGCCTGGCCCCGGGGCGATCTTCGTCGCCTTCAACCAGCTCGCGCTGCAGGGCTTCGGCGGCGTGCTCGCGGTGGCGCAGCGCGAGCTCGTCGAGAAGCGCGCGTGGATGAGCAAGGAGGAGTTCCTCGAGCTCTTGTCCATCGGGCAGGTGCTGCCCGGGCCGAACATCGTCAACATGGCGCTGATCTACGGCGACCGGTGCTGCGGCTGGCGCGGGGCAGCCGCCGCACTGGGCGGGGTGATGGGCGTGCCGCTGCTGATCGTGCTGGCACTCGCCTGGCTGTGGCAGCAAGGCGCCACCTCCCCACTGGCCGCGGGGGCACTGCGTGGCATGAGCCTGGTGGCCGCTGGCCTGATCGTCGCCACGGCGTTGCGCCTGGTGGGCACGCTGGGCCGCAACGTGATGGGGCCCGTCGCCGGTGGAGCCGTGATCGCGATGACCATCCTGGCCATCGGCGTGCTGCGCTGGCCTCTGGTGGCCGTGCTGCCGGTGCTGGGACTCGTGGGCTGG
>JBDKFA010000338.1:0-8793 GCA_039798945.1 Pseudomonadota bacterium | reverse complement strand
ACGCGCGGTGGCCGAAGCCGGTGATCACCTCGCTCGGCTCGTGCCGCGTGTACAGGCCCACGCCCGAGTAGCCCTTTTGCTCGGCGAGGTGGAAGTGGCCGGCCAGGCGCCCCTGTTCGGTGGGCAGCGCGTCGAGCGTGCCGGCCATGTCCGCATGCTGGGCGCGCACCTCCTGCACCCCCATACAATCCGGGGCCAGCGAAGCCGCCCACTCGAAGAAGCCTTTCGAGGCCGCGGAGCGGATGCCGTTCAGGTTGACCGAAATGAGCCGAAGCGCCAAGGGATTTCCTCGATGAATGTCCAAGCCGCCGGTGCGCGCGACGACCTCGCACAGGACTTCGTTGCCTTCTGCGTGCGCGCGGGGGTGCTGCGCTTCGGCGAGTTCAAGACCAAGGCCGGGCGGCTGTCGCCGTACTTCTTCAACGCCGGCCTGTTCGACGACGGCGACAAGCTCGGCCGTCTGGCGGAATTCTATGCACGGCGGCTGCTGGCCGAGGGCCGCGCCTTCGACATGCTCTTCGGCCCGGCCTACAAGGGCATCCCGCTGGCGGCTGCGGTGGCCATCGAGCTCGCCCGGCTCGGGCGCAACGTGCCCTACGCCTACAACCGCAAGGAGGCGAAGGACCATGGCGAAGGTGGCGTGCTCGTGGGTGCGCCGCTGGCCGGGCGCGTGCTGATCATCGACGACGTGATCTCGGCCGGCACCTCGGTGCGCGAGTCGATCGGCCTGATCCGCGGTGCCGGGGCGCACCCCGTGGGCGTGGCCCTCGCGCTGGACCGTCAGGAGCGCGCCACCGAGGGCGGGGCGGACGTGCCCTGGTCGGCCGCGCAGTACGTGGCCTCGCAGCTCGGGCTGTGGGTGAGCGCGGTGGCGACGCTGGAGGACCTGCTGCGCTTCCTGGCGTCCACCGCGGACACCCCGCTCGCGCATCACGCGGCCGCGGTGCAGGCCTACCGGGCGCGCTACGGGGTATCGGTCGCATGAGCCCGCCACGCGTGCGCGCACGGCTGGCCCTGGCGCTGGCCCTGGCGCTGACTCCGGCGTTCATGGCCCACGCCCAAGCCACCGGCGGCGCGGGCACCGGCATCTACACCTGCGTGGACGGTCAGGGCCGGCGCATCACCTCCGACCGCCCGATTCCCGAATGTGCGGCGCGCGAGCAGCAGCAGCTCAACCGCGACGGCTCGCTGCAGCGCACGGTGCCACCAGTGCCTACGGCACAGGAGCGCGCGGAGCAGGAACTGCGCGAGCGGCGTGCCGCCGAGGCGCGGGCGGCCCAGACCGATGCGATGCGCCAGGACCGCAACCTGCTGCAGCGCTACAAGACGCCGCAGGACCACCAGCGCGCGCGCGAGGCGGCACTGGATGCGGCGCGCAGCGCGGTGACGGCCACCGACCAGCGTCTGGCGAGCCTTGCGCAGGAGCGCAAGCAGTACACGCAGGAAGCCGAGTTCTACCGCGGCAAGCCGATGCCGGCCAAGCTGCAGCAGCAGATCGAGGCCGTGGACGCGTCCATGGCCGCGCAGCGCGCGGTGGCGCAGAACCAGCGTGCCGAGCTCGACCGCATCAACCGCCTGTACGACGCCGAGCTCGAGCGGCTCAAGCGGCTGTGGGCCGGTGAGGCGCCGGGCTCGATCGGGCCTGCGGCCGCCACCCCCGCCACGCCCCCCGCCCCCGGCTCTGCCGGCACGTCCGCCACATCCGGCACGCCCAAGCGCTGAGCGACGGGACGGCGGTCGCGCGCCGCCGCCTCAGCCCTGTGCCAGCCTGCGCCGCAGCAGCTCCCCGGCCTGCGCCGGGTTCGCCTTGCCCTGGCTCGCCTTCATCACCTGGCCGACGAGGGCGTTGAAGGCCTTGTCCTTGCCCGCCTTGAACTCGTCCACCGACTTCGGGTTGGCAGCAAGCACCTGATCGACGAGTGCCTCCAGCGCGCCCGTGTCGTTGAGCTGGCGCAGGCCCATCTGCTCGATGAGCGCGTCCACGTCGGCGGCGCCCGGCGAGGCCGTGCCGCCATCCCATGGGCCGCCGCGCGTCCACAGGGCGTCGAACACCTGGCGCGCACCGTTGTTCGACACGGTGCCGTCGGCCACGCGGCCGATGAGCGCGGCCAGTGCCGCCGCCGGCACCGGGCAGGCCTCGATTGCGAGGGCCTGCGCGTTCAGGCGCTTGGCGACCTCGCCCATCAGCCAGTTGGCCGCGAGCTTGGGCCAGGCGGCGGCGTCGTGCGCGCCGGGCAGCGCGCGGCACGCGTCGCGCAGCGCCTCGTAGAAGCGCGCGAAGGCGAGGCTTTGCGTCATCATCGCCGCGTCGTAGGCGGGCAGGCCGTCCTCGCGCTGGAAGCGAGAGGCCATCGCCGCAGGTAGTTCAGGCATCTGCTCTCGCACACGCTCGACCCACTGCTGCTCGATCACGAGCGGGGGCAGGTCGGGGTCGGGGAAGTAGCGGTAGTCGTGCGCGTCTTCCTTGGTGCGCATCGTGCGCGTCTCGCCCGTGTCGGGGTCGAAGAGCACGGTGGCCTGCTCGATCGCGAGGCCGTCTTCGATCCGGTCGATCTGCCACTGCACCTCGAAGTCGATCGCCTCCTTCAGGAAGCGAAACGAGTTCAGGTTCTTGATCTCGCGCCGCGTGCCGAAGGGCGCGCCGGGGCGGCGCACCGACACGTTGGCGTCGCAGCGAAAACTCCCCTCCTGCATGTTGCCGTCGCAGATGCCGAGCCACACCACGAGCGCGTGCAGCGCGCGTGCGTACTCCACCGCCTCGGCCGACGAGCGCATGTCCGGCTCCGAGACGATCTCCAGGAGCGGCGTGCCGGCGCGGTTCAGGTCGATGCCCGACATGCCGTGGTAGTCCTCGTGCAGGCTCTTGCCCGCGTCCTCCTCGAGGTGGGCGCGGGTCAGGCGCACGTGGCGTGCCTGCCCGTCGAGCAGGAATTCCACGTGCCCGCCTTGCACCACCGGGATCTCGTACTGGCTGATCTGGTAGCCCTTGGGCAGGTCGGGGTAGAAGTAGTTCTTGCGCGCGAACACCGACAGCGGCGCGACGGTGGCCTGCACCGCCAGGCCGAAGCGGATCGCGCGCTCCACGGCACCGCGGTTGGGCACGGGCAGCGTGCCGGGCAGAGCGAGGTCGACCGCGCAGGCCTGGGTGTTGGGCGCCGCGCCGAAGCGGGTGGACGCGCCGCTGAAGATCTTGCTCGCGGTGGACAGCTGGGCGTGGGTCTCCAGGCCGATCACGACCTCCCAGCCGCGCACGAGGGGGGGATGGTTCATCACAAGGGGGCGGCGGCTCGAGGCGCGCGCGCGTGGAAGTCGGTGGCCTGCTGCAGCGCGTGGCCGGCGTGCAGCAGCGTACCTTCGCTGAAGTAGTTGCCCACGAGCTGCAGCCCCACGGGCATGCCGTGTTCGCCGAAGCCCGCGGGCACGCTCATGCCGGGCAGCCCGGCGAGGCTCGCCGGCAGCGTGAAGATGTCGGCCAGGTAGCTCGCCAGCGGGTCATCGGCCTGCTCGCCCAGCCGCCACGCGACCGTAGGCGCCACGGGGCCGGCGATGAGGTCGCACTGGGTGAAGCAGGCCTGGAAGTCCTCGGCGATCATGCGGCGCAGCTTCTGTGCCTGCAGGTAGTAGGCGTCGTAGTAGCCGTGGCTGAGCACGTAGGTGCCGATCATGATGCGGCGCTTGACCTCCGCGCCGAAGCCCTCGGCCCGCGTCTTGCGGTACATGTCGGCGAGGTCGGTGTGGTGTGCCGCGCGGTGGCCGAACTTCACGCCGTCGAAGCGCGCGAGGTTGGAGCTCGCCTCGGCCGGGGCGATGATGTAGTAGACGGGAATCGACAGCTCCGTGCGCGGCAGGCTCACGTCCACCAGTGTGGCGCCGAGCCGCTCGAGTTCGGCGAGGGCGGCATGCACCGCGCGCGCCACACCCTCGGCCAGGCCGGCCGGGAAGAACTCGCGCGGCAGCCCGATGCGCAGGCCCGTGAGCGGCCGCGAGGCGCTCGCACCCTCGCGCACCGCGCGCAGCTGGGCCACGTAATCGGGCACGGTACGCTGCAGGCTCGTCGCGTCGCGCTCATCGAAGCCGGCCATCGCCCCGAGCAGCCATGCGCAGTCCTCGGCCGAGCGAGCCATCGGCCCGGCCTGGTCCAGGCTCGAAGCGAACGCGATCATGCCGTAGCGCGAGCAGCTGCCGTAGGTGGGCTTGATGCCGGTGATGCCGCAAAAGGCCGCGGGCTGGCGGATGGAGCCGCCGGTGTCGGTGCCGGTGGCCGCCGGCACGAGGCGCGCGGCCACTGCCGTCGCCGAGCCGCCCGAAGAGCCGCCGGGCACGCGTTGCAGGTCCCAGGGGTTGCGTGCGACGCCGAAGGCGGAGTTCTCGTTGGCCGAGCCCATCGCGAACTCGTCGCAGTTGAGCTTGCCGAGCGTCACCATGCCCGCGCCGGCATGCTCCGGGCCCTCGCCGGGCCCGAGCCGCGCGACCACCGTCGCGTCGAAGGGGCTGCGGTAGTCGGCGAGCATGCGCGAGCCGGCCGTGGAGGGCAGCCCGCGCGTGACGAAGATGTCCTTGTGCGCCACCGGCACGCCGGTGAGCGGGCCGGCGCCGCCCTGCGCGCGGCGCGTGTCGGCTTGGCGGGCCTGGGCGAGCGTGAACTCGCGGTCCAGGCTCAGGAAAGCCCCGAGCCCGGCGTGCGCCTGCGCGCGCTCGAGCAGCTCGGTGGCCAGCTCCACCGCCGAGCAGGCACCCGCGGCCAGCAACCCGGAGAGCTCGGCCACCCCGGCTTCGTGCAGCGGGCGGCTCATTCGATCACCCTCGGCACGAGGAAGAGCCCGTCCTGCACGGCCGGCGCGCTGCGCTGGTTGGCCTCGCGGGCATCGGTTTCGGTGACGACGTCCTCGCGCAGGCGCAGCACGACGTCCTGCACCGCCGACAGCGGCGTGTGCAGCGGCTCCACGCCGCGGGTGTCCACCGCGCGCATGCGCTCGACGATGGCGAAGAAGCCGTTGAGCTGTTGCAGCGCGCTCGCGCGCTCGCTGGCGTCGAGTTCGAGCCGGGCGAGCTCGGCGATGCGCTGCACGTCGTCGTGAGAAAGGGCCATGAATGTCCAGGGGGTCTGCGGGGCGCATGCCCAGGTGCCCCGGGCGGCACCGCCCGTACGAGGGCAGGTGCTCCACCCTGCGGCAGCCCGAGTCGATGGGGGTCGGTTATTATCTCCGGCTTGGCCCCCGACGGGCCGAGCCCCCATCGCCTTCGCGGCGGCACGTGCCGCTCGCCTCCCGACCATGTTCGGCTTCCTGCGCAGCTACTTCTCCACCGATCTCGCGATCGACCTCGGCACGGCCAACACGCTCATCTACGTGCGTGGCAAGGGCATCGTGCTGGACGAGCCCTCGGTCGTCTCGATCCGCCACGAGGGCGGGCCCCAGGGCAAGAAGACGATCCAGGCCGTGGGCAAGCAGGCCAAGGCGATGCTCGGCAAGGTGCCGGGCAACATCGAGGCCATCCGCCCGATGAAGGACGGCGTGATCGCCGACTTCACCGTCACCGAGCAGATGCTCAAGCAGTTCATCCGCATGGTGCACCCGCGCTCGATGATGCGTCCGAGCCCGCGCATCATCATCTGCGTGCCGTGCGGCTCCACGCAGGTCGAACGCCGCGCCATCCGCGAGTCCGCGCTCGGTGCCGGCGCCTCGGAGGTCTACCTGATCGAGGAACCCATGGCCGCAGCCATCGGCGCCGGTCTGCCGGTGTCGGAGGCCTCGGGCTCGATGGTGGTGGACATCGGCGGTGGCACCACCGAGGTGGGCGTGATCTCGCTCGGGGGCATGGTCTACAAGGGCAGCGTTCGGGTGGGCGGCGACAAGTTCGACGAAGCCATCATCAACTACATCCGCCGCAACTACGGCATGTTGATCGGCGAGCCCACGGCCGAAGCCATCAAGAAGCACATCGGCTCGGCCTTCCCGGGCTCGGAAGTCAAGGAGATGGAGGTCAAGGGCCGCAACCTCTCCGAGGGCGTGCCGCGCAGCTTCACGATCTCCTCCAACGAGATCCTCGAGGCGCTGACCGACCCGCTCAACCAGATCGTCTCGGCCGTGAAGAACGCGCTGGAGCAGACACCCCCGGAGCTCGGCGCGGACATCGCCGAGCGCGGCATGATGCTCACCGGGGGCGGGGCGCTGTTGCGCGACCTCGACCGGCTGCTGGCCGAAGAGACGGGCCTGCCGGTGCTCGTCGCCGAGGACCCGCTGACCTGCGTCGTGCGCGGCTGCGGCATGGCACTCGAGCGCATGGAGCGGCTCGGCACGATCTTCACCTCCGAGTAGCGCGGCGCCCGCGCTTCGCCGGACGCGCCCGCCCCAGCGGCCCAGTGCATTCCTGCCGCGACCGCCATGGCCCTGGGCACCCTGGAGCGCAGCGCCCCGCCCTTCTTCCGACAAGGGCTGGCGCCGCGCACGCGCCTGGCGATTTGCGCCGGGCTCGCGGTGCTGCTCATGCTCGCCGATGCACGCTGGAAGCTCGTCGAGCCGGTGCGCGGGGCGCTTGCCACCGCGATGCACCCGGTGCAGCGGATGCTGGCCGCGCCGCTGGAGGCGGCCGGGCGGCTCGGGCAGGGCCTGGCGGGCCTGGAACAGGCCTTGCGGCGCGAGTCCCAGGTGCGCGAGCAGCTGGCGGCGCAGTCGGTGCAGGCGGCGCGTGCCGCGCAGCTCGAGCGCGAGAACGCGCAGTTGCGCGCGCTGCTCGAGCTGCGTCCTGCGCTGGCGGTGCGCAGCCAGGCCGCAGAGCTGCTCTACGAGGCCGCCGACCCTTACGCGCGCCGGGTGGTGATCGACCGCGGCGCTGGGCAGGGCGTGCTGCCGGGCGCGCCGGTGGTCAACCACAGCGGGGTGCTCGGGCAGGTCACGCGCGTGCATGCGCAGCACAGCGAAGCGACCCTGCTCCATGATGCACGCGCGTCGATCCCGGTGCTCAACGCGCGCACCGGCTCGCGCGCGGTGGCGTTCGGCGGCGCCAGCCCGCACGGCATGGAATTGCGCTTCGTCGCCTCCAATGCCGACGTGCAGGTGGGCGACGTGCTCGTCACGAGCGGGCTGGACGGTGTCTACCCCCCCGGCCTGCCGGTGGCGCGCGTCGTGACCGTGGACCGCCTGGGCAGCGCGGGCTTCGCCGCGATCGCGCTCGCACCGCTTGCGCAGGCCGACGGCGTGCGTCACGTGCTGGTGCTCGAGCCCGTGTCCGTGCAGCTGCCCGTGCCGCCCGGGGCGGCCGCATCAGCCGCCGCCGCCGCCCCCGCACCCGCTCGCGCGCCTGCGCGGGCGGCTTCGCGCCCCGGCCAGCGCGAGCCCAAGCCGAGCCAGGGTCCGCGATGATCATGCCCCGCGGCCATGGCCAGCTGCTGCTGCCGGCCAACCCCTGGTTCATCGCCGTCACGCTCGTGGCCGCGCTGCTCGTGCACCTGCTGCCCTGGGGTGGGCACGCGGCCGCGCCCGACCTGATGGCCGTCGTGCTCGTGTTCTGGTCGGTGCACCAGCCGCGGCGGGTGGGCGTGGGCCTGGGTTTCGTGTTCGGGCTGCTGATGGACGTGGCCGAGGGGGCGCTTCTGGGCCAGCATGCGCTGGCCTACACCTTGATGACCTTCGCGGCGGGTGCCTTGAGCCGCCGGGTGCTGTGGTTCACGGTGGCCGAGCAGGTGGTGCAGGTGCTGCCGGTGTTCGCCGGCGGCACGCTGGTGTCGCTGGCCGTGCGGCTGATGATGGGCGACGGCTTCCCCGGCGCGTGGCTGGCGGCGGCCCCCTTGCTGCAGGCTGCACTGTGGCCGGTGGCCGGCTGGGTGCTGCTGGCACCGCAACGCCGCCCCCCGGACCCGGACGCCCACCGGCCGCTGTGAGGGCCCGCCCATGACGGCCTTCAAGGACCTCGAGCGCGAACTCGACCACTTCCGCGCGCGGCTGGCTGCGGCGGCCGTGTTCGTGCTCATCGGCCTGGCGCTGCTGCTCGCGCGCCTGGTGTGGCTCCAGGTGGTGCGGCACGACGAACTCGCCACGCAGGCCGAGGCGAACCGCATCGCCTTCGTGCCGGTGGTGCCCAACCGCGGGCTGATCGTCGACCGCAACGGGGTGGTGCTCGCCACCAACTACTCGGCCTACACGCTGGAGATCGCCCCGCCGCGCGGCGCGCGCGTGGAGGCCTTGATCGACGAGCTGGCCACGGTGGTCGAGATCACGCCACGCGACCGCCGCCGCTTCAAGCGGCTGCAAGAGGAGATGAAGGCCGCCGACTCGCTGCCCATCCGCACGCGGCTGAGCGACGAGGAAGTGGCGCGCTTCATCGCGCAGCGCTTTCGCTTTCCCGGCGTGGAGGTGCGTGCGCGGCTGTTTCGCCACTACCCCCTCGGGGAGGTGGGCAGCCACCTGCTCGGCTACATTGGTCGCGTGAACGCGGCCGAGAAGGCGGCGATGGAGGAGTGGGAGGAGGATCGGCAGGCCAACTACCGCGGCACCGAGTACATCGGCAAGCTCGGCCTGGAGCAGCGCTACGAGCAGCCGCTGCACGGCAGCACCGGCTACGAGGAGGTGGAGACGAGCGCCGGCGGGCGTCCGGTGCGCCGGCTGCGCAGCCGCGCGCCCGTGCCTGGCGAGAAGCTCGAGCTGGCGGTGGACATCCGGCTGCAGGCGCTCGTGGAGGAGATGTTCGGCGAGCGCCGCGGCGCGCTCGTGGCCATCGACCCGCGCAACGGCGAGGTGCTCGCCTTCGTGAGCAAGCCCACCTTCGACCCCAACCTCTTCGTCGAGGGCATCGACG
>JBDKFA010000337.1:0-24902 GCA_039798945.1 Pseudomonadota bacterium | reverse complement strand
GGGGCCGGCCCCCTACAATGAAAAAAACGCCATGGACGACCGCGCCAAAACCCTGCTCAAGACCTTGGTAGAGCGCTACATCGCCGACGGCCAGCCCGTGGGCTCGCGCACGCTGTCACGTGCCTCGGGGCTCGACCTTTCGCCGGCTACGATCCGCAACGTGATGAGCGACCTGGAGGAGCTCGGCCTGATCGCGAGCCCCCACACCAGTGCCGGGCGCGTACCCACCGCGCGCGGCTATCGGGTGTTCGTCGACACGATGCTCACCGCACGCGCGCTCGATCCCTCGCAGCCTCCGCCCGAGCTCGCCGGCGTGCGCGAACAGCTCCAGCCCGACCAGCCCCAGCGCGTGATCGCGCAGGCCGCGCAGCTGCTGTCGAGCCTGTCGAACTTCGTCGGCGTGGTGACGGTGCCGCGGCGTGCGAGCGTGTTCCGCCACATCGAGTTCCTGCGGCTGGGCGAGCGGCGCGTGCTGGTTATCCTCGTGTCGCCCGATGGCGACGTGCAGAACCGGCTCATCCTGACGGCGCGCGACTACGGCCAGGCGGAACTGGTGGAGGCCACCAACTACCTCAACGCGCATTACGCCGGGCTCACCATCGAGGAGGTGCGCGAGCGCCTGGCCGTGGAGATCGAGGCGCTGCGCGGGGAGATCGCCACGCTGATGGAGGCCGCGGTGAAGGCTGGCACCGAGGCGCTGGCCGACTCGGGAGAGCAGGTGGTGGTGGTGGGCGAGCGGCGGCTGCTGGAGGTCGAGGACCTCAGCCACGACATGGGCGCCTTGCGCAAGCTCTTCGACGTGTTCGAGCGCAAGGCCGAGCTGATGCGGCTGCTGGATACCTCGAGCCGCGCCGAGGGTGTGCGCATCTGGATCGGCGGCGAGAGCCGGGTCGTGCCCTTCGAGGAGCTGTCTGTGGTGGCCGCGCCCTACGAGGTGGACGGCGTGGTGGTCGGCCGGCTCGGCGTGATCGGGCCCACGCGCATGCACTACGACCGCATGATCCAGCTCGTGGAGGTCACCTCCAAGCTGCTGACGCATGCGTTGAGCCTGAAGAATCCTGGTTAGCGCGCAGGTGCACCGTGCCGGCGCGCCCGGGGCCGCTCCTCCTAGAATGAGCGTCGCGGGCCGTTAGCTCAGTTGGTCAGAGCAGAGGACTCATAATCCTTTGGTCGCTGGTTCAAGTCCAGCACGGCCTACCGCAACGCGGCGCCCAGCTGCTGCACCAGCGCGATGGAGCGCTGGGTGGAAGACTCGAGCTCGCGCAGCAGCGGCGTCAGGCCGTGGGTGCGCAGCGTGTCGGCCATGTCCATGGCGGCGAGGCTCGCGTGGGTGCGGATGGCGCTGACCACGGGGTCCACCTCCTGCGTCTGGCCTTCGGACGGGGCGGTGCCGAGCAGGCCCTGCAACTGGCTCCAGGCGGCCTCGGCCACGCGGGCTGCGGTGAGGTCTTCCACCAGCACGATCAGCCCCAGCAGCCCGCCCGAGCGGGCGAGCACGGGCTCTGCCCGCACCGCCACAGGCAGCACCGTGCCGTCCGGCCGTGACAAGGAGAGCACGCTGCGCGCGGCGCGCTGCTCCGCCCGCACCTGGGCGGCCACCCTTCGTGCCACTACTGCGGGTGTGAACAGCGAGACCAGCTCATCGAGGGTGTGGCAGGCGCTGACGGGGCGCCCGGTCAGCGACGCAAAGGCCGCATTGGCGAGCGTGACGCGCCCCTGCGCATTGCAGACCACGACGGCCTCGCGCGAGTCGGCGACCTTGGCCTGCAGGCTCTCGAGCTGGCGGCCGGTGATCAGCAGCCGCACCGCGTCGAACTGGACCATCAAGTCGACCAGCATCTCGCCCAGTGCAGCCGCGCAGGCGAGGTCGGTGGCGTGCCAGGGCGGGCTGGTCGGCTCGTCGGGCCCGGCGGGGTGACGCCACCACAGCAGGTACTCGGGCTGGCGCACGGACAGTCGGACCGCCAGCAGCCGCGTGCCGGGGGCCACGCAACCGGCCAGCTCGGGCTGGTCGGCGGCGAGGTCGTCGGTGTGCCACACCGAGGTGCATACGCCCCGCGCGATGACGCCGACGATGGCCTGAAGCTCGCGTTCCTCGGGCACGCGGCCGCAGGCCAGGCTGTCGCCGTCATGCCTCAGGGCCACGCCCGTGGCCTGCAGCGGGTGCAGCAGCAGATGGGGCGCGCGCAACAGGGCGCCTCGCCAGTCGCCTTCCTGGGTGGCCGCCTCCACCAGCGTCGCCTGCAAGCGGCGCACCTGTTCGGCCACCTCGGCACGCCCGACACTCTCGAGTGCGGTGATGCGCGTCGCCACCGCCTCGGCGATCAGCGCGAAGGCGATGCGGCTCCTGGCCGCCAGTGGACGCGGCGCGCGGCTGTCCAGGCAGGCGATCACTCCCCAGGGCCGGCCGTCGCGCACGAGCCAAGCGCGGGCCTCGGCGCGCACGCCGGCCGCACGCAGGCGGGCGAGCCGGGCCGGCGTGGGGCTGCGCAGTGTGGACCGGGCTGCGACCTGTGCCGCCGCATCGGCGTCGGCCGCACCGGACAGCAGGTGCGGCAGCAGGGGTGCCGGGTCGGCCCAGGCGTCGGCGAGCACGTCCAGGCCATCCGGGCCGGCGAGGTGGGCGTCGGCCGCTGCGTGCAGGTCCGCCGGCCAGGCGGGTACGGTGGCGGCCGGATCCCGCCGGGCCAGCACCACCCGGGGCCCCGACTCCGGGTCGAAGCGCACCAGGCGCACTTCCTCGTGGCCGCACAAGCGCTGCACGGCGCGGGCGGCCTGCGCAGCCAGTTCGCCGATTTCGGAGGCCTGGCTCAACGCGTGGATCGTGTCCTCGAGCAGGCTCAGTACGGCCGGCCCGGTGTGGCCGGCAGTCTCGGCACCCGATGCGGAGGAGAGCACGTCGACCACCAGCAGGTCGGGGCCTGCGCGGTGCACCCAGGCTTCGACGTCGCGCGGCGCCTGGGGCGTGCCGACGGTGCAGGCTGCCACCCTGGGCACACCCGGCGGGGCGGGCGCGTCACTGGCGCGCGCGACCTGGTGCGCGAGGTCGCCTCCGAGTTGGGAGATGGGGCCCAGCAGCAGGGTGTCCAGCGGCTGCCCGAGCCAGGCACCCGCGTGAGCACTGGCCTGCAGGATGCGAAGGTCCGGCACGCGCACCGCGAACACGACCCCATGCGTCTGCACGAGCCGGGCGGCTTCGGACCAGCCGGCCGCAAGCGGCGAGCCATCCGCATCGTTGGCGGCGGAGCTTCTTGACACGCGATTCCCTCGTGCTCGCGCGCGGAACCCGCTCTGAAGGCGTGCGCACGCGAATCCCCCTGCAAATTCTAGGGGCGAGTTCGATGGCAGGCAATGCTGCGCCGAGAGCAGGGGTTTGGCCGCTTCGGCAGGCGCGGATCCGTCTGCAGGGGCGGCCTGCTGCGCGTCAGCCGCTGCCGGGGGGGGCAGGACACTCGGGGCTGCGCGGCGTTTCCTGGAGGGCGGCTGCTCAAACCCGGGCAAGTCCGAGCAGGTGCGCCATGTCCTTCAGGAAGATCCGCACGTGGGCCATCGGGCGACGGCGCACGAGCTCCTTGTTCATATAGGCCTCGAAGGTCAGCTGCTGGACGTCGCGGTCCTCGCAGATGCTGACGAAGCGCTCGCGGCGGCGGTCGTTCACGTACCAGAAGCGCTGCATGATGCCAAGCACCCAGAAGACCTTGCCGTGCAGCTTCATGAAGCGCTTGCGCGCGCCGGCGAGCGCGCGTGCGTCGCCGGTGCGCAGGAACTGGCTGGCGGCCTCCGCGGCCATCTGGCCACAGGCCATCGCGTAGTAGATGCCCTCGCCGGAGGCGGGTGCCACGACGCCCGCGGCATCTCCGGCGAGCACCACGTCGCGGCCGTTGTCCCAGCGCGGCAGCGGTTTCATCGGGATGGGCGCACCCTCGCGGCGCAGCGTCTCGAAGCCGTCCAGGCCCGCCACCGCGCGCAGCCGCGAGGTGGCGTTGCGCAGCGAGAAGCCCTTGTCGGCGCTGCCCGTGCCCACGCTCAGCGTGTGGCCGTGGGGGAAGACCCAGCCGTAGAAGTCGGGGGACAGCTCGCCGCGGTAGTAGACGTCGCAGCGCGAGCCGTCGTAGCCGGGCGGTGGCGCCTCGGGTGCGCGCACGATCTCGTGGTAGGCGAAGACGAAGCGGCCCTTGTCCGCGCCGGGCACCTCCTGCCGGGCCACTTCGGAGCGCGCACCGTCGGCGCCGATCACGCAGCGCGTGCGGATCGTCGTGGCCGGACCCTCGCGCAGGCCGTCGTCGGTGCGGGCGTGGTAGTGCACCGTGCACACGCCGTCGGCGCCGCGCTCGATGCGCTCGAAGATGCCCGTGCGCCGGGTGGCGCCCGCGGTGACGGCGCGCTCGCGCAGCCACTCGTCGAAATGCTCGCGGTCCACCATGCCGACGAAGCCGCCCTCGATCGGAATGTCCACCCGGTTGTCCTTCGGCGACACCATGCGGGCGCAGCGCGCCTTGGCCACGAGCAGGTGGTCGGGGATCGCGAAGTCCTTGATCAGGCGCGGCGGGATCGCGCCGCCGCAAGGCTTGATGCGCCCGGCACGGTCGAGCAGGGCGACGCGGTGGCCGCGGCGGGCGAGCTCGGTGGCGGCGGTGGCGCCGGCGGGGCCGCCGCCGACGATGACGGCGTCGTAGAGCTCGGAGTCGGTGCGAAGGTTCATCGGGGGCCTCCTGCGGGAAGCCCCGCCAAGCCAGGGGGTTCAGGGGTGGGTGATCCGGCGCCGGGGGCGCGTGCAGTGGCCGGTGTCTCGGGCGTCGCGGCTGCGGGGGTGGGGCGTGCCGGGGCCGGCACTCCGATGCGTGCCGCCAGCGCAGCCGATACGGCGAACATGCCCGCCTCGACCGCGAAGACGGTGGCATAGGCCGCAGCGGGGTCGCCCATCAGCCAGCGGGCGAGGTCGCTGGCCGCGGACCCGAACAGGCCGCCGAGCGCGAAGCCCACCGCCTGCGCGGCACCCCACAGGCCCATGCGCGTACCCTCGCGCGGCTGGGTGCCGCCGCCGGCCAGGCTCATCATCGAGCCGATCGCGGCGATCGAGAACGCTCCGTTGGAGACCCCCAGCAGGAAGACGTTGGCGCGCAGCGGCCAAGCCGGGGCAAGGCTCGCGCCGATCACGAGCCCCGCCAGGGCGAGGCCCGAGGCGATGCAGCCACCCACCGTCCACGCACGCAGGGAGCCCAGGCGCGTGCCCGCCACATGGCGGCCGGCCAGCGATGCCATCAGCATGCCGGCCAACGTGCCGCCGTGCTGCACGCCCGACAGGCTGGTGGACTCGCCCGGCGTGAAGCCGAAGATGGTGCCGGCAAACGGCTCGAGGATGAGGTCCTGCGTGCTGTAGGCCAGCATCGAGAAGAACACGAACACGGTGAAGCGCCGCGCGTCGTCCTCGCGCCAGACTTCAGCCAGCGCGAGGCGGAAATTCGGACGCGCCTGCGCGGGGGCGGCGGGCCCGGTGCCGCGCGGGGCCTCCAGGCCCCACAGGGCGAGCGCCGTCACGGCCACGGCAACCAGCGACACGGCACCGGAGACCTGCATCAGCCGCACCGGGCCGTAGGGGTCGAGTGCGCGGCCGGCCAGGCCCGCGGTGACGGCGAAACCGACGATCATCATCACCCACACCGTGGCGGCGGCCGCCGCCCGCCGGGGCTCCTCGACCTGCTTGGCCAGCAGCACGAGCAGCGAGGTGCCGCCGGCACTCACCCCCAGGCCCACCGCCGCGAAGGCGAGCGTGGCCAGCGCGATGCCGGCTGCGCGGTTGGAGGCCATCCAGGCAGTGGCCGCGGCGGCGCCGAAGCCGCCGAGTGCGAGGACCACCATGCCGCCCAGGATCCACGGCGTGCGCCGGCCGCCAACGTCGGAGCCCCAGCCCATCCGCGGGCGCGTCAGCTGCACCGCGTAGTGCAGGGCCACGAGGAGCCCGGGCAGCAGGGCCGGCAGGGCGAGCTCGACCACCATCACGCGGTTGAGCGTGGAGGTGGTGAGGACCACGACCGCGCCGAGCATGGCCTGCACGAGGCCGAGCCGAAGGATGCCGGGCCAGCCGAGCGTGGGCCGCGTCATGCCGCCACTCCCGAGCCGCGCAGCGCAAACGCGCTGACCATCATCCCCGTCACGAACAGAGGCACCCCGAAGCCGCTGTAGAAGAGCGCGCGCTGCACGGGCTGGCGGACGAACCACGCCATCAGCGCGAACTGCCCGAGCAGCAGCGCGGCCACCCCCGCGGCATGTGCGGGACGGCCCCAGCTGACCAGCAAGGCGATGACGGCCAGTTGCGGGGCGGCCATGAAGACGCAGGCCGTGACCGCTGCGGTGTTCACGCCCAGGCGCACGGGCAGCGAACCGATGCCCATCTCGCGGTCGCCGCGCACGGACTTGAAGTCGTTCAGCGTCATGATGCCGTGGGCGCCCAGGCTGTACAGCAGCGCGAGCGCCAGGGAGCGGCCGCCCGGCATCGCGCCTCCTGCCATCACGGCGGCGCCGGTGATCCAGGCCAGCCCCTCGTAGGACAGGCCGCAGGCGGCATTGCCCCACCAGCCGTTGCGCTTCAGGCGCAGCGGCGGCGCGCTGTAGGCCCAGGCCAGCAGCAGCCCGGCTACCGCGGCCACGAAGCCCCAGGTGCCCAGTGCCGTGGCCACCAGCAAGGACAAGATGGTCCAGCCAACGGCCACGTACAGCCCCCAGCGACCTGGCATGCGGCCCGAGGGGATCGGGCGCTGCGGTTCGTTGATGGCGTCGACGTGGCGGTCGAACCAGTCGTTGACCGCCTGGCTGGTGGCGCACACGAGCGGCCCGGCGAGCAGCACGCCGACGGCGAGCAGCACCCACCGGCCCTCCAGCGGCACGCCGGAGGCCACCACTCCGCAGGTGAACGCCCACATGGGCGGAAACCAGGTGACCGGCTTGAGCAGCTCGGTGATGGCCGACGGCGCGGGCAGAGGCATGCGCCTATGGTGCCGTCGCGCGCAGTGGACGTCAACCTATGTTGACATCTGCGCTGTCGGGGGTTCCCCGCCCATGGCGGCCGGAGCCGATGCGCTCCGGCCCGCGAGCCGGGACCTAGGCCCGCTCGTCGTCGCCCGCGCCGAGGTTTCCGAGCCCGAAGCGGCGCAGCTTCACGTACAGGCTCTGCCGCGACAGGCCGAGCAGCGTGGCCGCCGAGGCGCGGTTGTCCTGCGTCATCTGCAGGGCCGTCTCGATGCACAGCTGCTCGATGAGGTCCGTCGTCTCGGAGACGATCTCCTTCAGGGGTGTGCGGCCGACCAGCTCGGTGAGCTCGCTGACCGAGCGCGGCATGGGCACACCCGGGGTTTCCGAGGACGCGCCGAGGCGACGCTCGACGTTGCGGATCGCGAACGCGAGCAGGGTGCCGTCGCCCAGCGCGAGCGTCGCGCCGGAGATCTCGACATCCGTCTGTGCGCCGAATTCACCGCGCAGCATCGTCGTGAACAGGCCGATCGAGCCGCGCTGGCGCAGGTTGCCGATGAGCACGCCGAGCTCCACGCCGGTGCGGCCGAGCCAGCGGTCCAGGGGGCGGCCGCGCGCCTGTTCCTCGGTGCCGAGCTGCGCCAGTGCCAGGAAGGCAGGGTTGGCGGCAACGACGCGGCCGCTGGGCTCGCAGAACACCAGCCCGTCGGGCGCGTGGTTGACGAAGGCGCGCAGGATCGACTCCCAGCCGCCCTCGGCGGCGGCCGGGCCGAGGCTGGCGCCGCGCGACCTGGACGGCAGGGGGGCGGCAGCCTCGCCCGACAACGGCGACAACCGCACCATCAGGAACGCGGACTGTTCCTGGCGGAACACCGAGGCCGAGACGAGCACTTCGGTCCCGTCGCCGGCGAGCCGGGTGCGCAGCGGGTCCTGGCGCCCGACCGAGCGGGCGGCCGCCAGGAGGTTCTGCAGCCGCTCGCCGTGCGCAGGGTCGATCACCGCGGCGAGCGGGCCTCCGACCAGCTTGGGACGACTGGCCGCGCACAGGCTGCGCGCACTGGGGTTGGCCTCGAGGATCTTGAGCGTGATGCCGTCGACGATGAGCAGCGCCTCGTTGGCCGTCTCGAAGAGGTGGCGGTAGCGGGTCTCGGCCTCCCGGAAGCGCCAGTAGTCCTGCTCCATCGCCTGCTGGGCCTCGACCAGGCCGCGCTGCAGCGCGACCATGGCGCGCAGGTCGCGACCGAAGGCGACGATGCGCCCACCGCCAGGCCCGGCATCGGCCACGCGAATGGCCGAGTACAGCACTGGGATGCCTTCGCCATCGGGCACCGGATGCGTGACCTGGCGCCAGCGGGCGGCGTCGACCGCCTGGCGTGCCTCCTCGAGCAGCGCCTCGACCTTGTCGCGGCTTTCCGGCGTGACGGTCTGGGTCCAGTGGCGACCGCGCCACTTGCGAACGACCTGGTCGGCCAGTTCCTTCGCTTGCGCGACGACCTCGAGGATCTTGCCCTCGTCATCGAGCACGAGGGCGATATCGCTGGAGGCGCCGAGCAGGCGCGATGCCAGCCGGGCGTCGATGTCGCCGGTGCGAGGTGGGCCGCTCTTTGCTCGAGGCATGGCGCGTGCAGGTGGAGGGTCTGCCGGAGGCAGCGAATGGGTGTCGGGTGGGGTGCGCGAGGGATCGCGAAGGGGGGCGGGGCTCATTCCTCGGGGGCCTCCTGTTCTCCATGGATGCGTGCCGCCACCAGGCCGTTGGCGAGATCGACCGCCTGGGCGGCGTCCCGGGCCGTTCCGTCGGCCCCCACCTCGAGGGCCCACTCCGGGTGGAGGGTGAAGACAGGCCCGCCGACGACGATGCGGACCTGCGTGTTGCTGGACATGGCGCGCACGCGCCGGATGGCCTGCCGCAGCCAGTCCATGCGCTCGTCCACGCCGATCGAAAAACCGACGAGATCGACCCATTCCTCGCGCACCCTGGCGCCCGGGTCGGGTACGGCGGCGCCGACACCGCCGATGACGTCCCAGCCGTCGCGGCGCAGGAACTCGGCGACCATGGCCAGCCCGAACAGGTGTTGTTCATCGGCCGGCTGGGCGAGCAGGGCGCGCGGCGGGTGCGACACGCGCGGGCGGATGCCGCCCGAGGCGGCACTGAGCTCGCGCATCAGGCGGTGCAGGCGCCCGAGCGCCACGGTGACGGTGGTGAAGTCGCAGCGGTCGTCGGCCCACAGCGAGCCGAGCCGGTTGGCCGCCGGGCCGAAAAGGCCCGTGCACAGCGCGTCGATCTCCACGCCCTCGGCCAGCAGCATCTCCACCGTCGGGTACCGCGACAGCGACTGGTCGGCCAGAAGCTCGAGCAGGAAGCGGTCGGCGTCGCCCGGGCGGGGAATGACCCCCACCGCTGCGAGTTCGGCGCCCGGTGTGCGGTGGGCCCGCACCAGCCTCGGGATGACCTCCGCGCGCAGCGTGCGCTCCAACGCGGCCACGCTGCTGTCGCCCAGCAGCGACGCAGCCGGACGGCGGGGGCGCTTGTCGAAATCGGAGGTCATGAAGTCGGCGCTGCGCCGAGGTGGATGGACGCCGGCCGATCCGAGCTTGTACCCCTGACGCAAGCCGGTGTCAAACCGGAGCGTCAAGTCTAGCGGACATTCCGGTCGGAAATGTCACCACTCAATGACGTCATGTCCGATTGACACTTTGGCCTGTCGGGACTAGTCTGGGCACATGGATCGAACCCGACAACAGGTTCGGAGCCCGCGCACGGCCCGCACCGCCGAGCGCCCGCGGGCTCCGCTCTACACCGAGCAGGAACGCAGGCGGCGTGACGCCACGCGCTGGACGCTCGTGCAGGGCGTGCTCGCGCCGGTGCAGTTCCTGGTGTTCCTCCTCAGCCTGGGGCTCGTGCTGCGCTGGCTGGCCACGGGCGAGGGTTTCGCGTGGGCCACGGCCTCGGTGGTGCTCAAGACGCTGCTGCTCTACACGATCATGGTCACCGGCTCCATCTGGGAGAAGGTGGTGTTCGGCCGCTGGCTGTTCGTGCCCGCCTTCTTCTGGGAGGACGTCTTCAGCATGCTGGTGCTGGCGCTGCACACGGCGTACCTGGTGGTGCTGTACACCGGTGCGCTGGAGGCGCGTGGCCAGATGCTGCTCGCCCTGGCGGCGTATGCGGCCTACCTGATCAACGCCGCACAGTTCCTGCTCAAGCTGCGTGCGGCCAGGCTGGACGAGGCGAGCCGCCATGCCGGCGCCGGGGTGCGACCCGGGGCCGAAGCGCCCACACTGGGTGCCGCGCGATGAGCACCGTGGTCACGTTGCGCCAAGACGACGCCGGCGGGTGCACGCAGGCACCCGTGCTGCGCGAGCGCGGGCAGCGCGAGGTGTTCTGCGGCCTGACGGGCATCGTCTGGCTGCACCGCAAGATCCAGGACGCGTTCTTCCTGGTCATCGGCTCGCGCACCTGTGCCCACCTGCTGCAATCGGCGGCCGGCGTGATGATCTTCGCCGAGCCGCGCTTTGCCACCGCCATCATCGACGAGCGAGATCTCGCCGGCCTGGCCGACGCCCACGACGAGCTCGACCGAGTGGTGACTCGGCTGCTGGCGCGGCGCTCGGATATCCGCACGCTGTTTCTCGTCGGCTCGTGCCCGTCGGAGGTCATCAAGCTTGACCTCGCGCGTGCTGCGCAGCGGCTGAACCAGCGCTTCGCGCCCGGGGTGCGGGTGCTGAACTACTCCGGCAGCGGCATCGAGACGACCTTCACGCAGGGCGAGGACGCCTGCCTCACGGCGCTCGTGCCGGAGCTGTCCACCCTGCCGGCCGAGGCCCCTCCATCCCTGCTGGTCGTGGGGGCAATGGCCGACGTCGTCGAGGACCAGTTCTCCCGCCTGTTCGCCGCCATGGGCCTGCCCGAGGTGGGCTTCCTGCCGGCGCGGCGCAGCAGCGCGATGCCCGCCATCGGCCCGCAGACCCGATTCGTCCTCGCCCAGCCCTTCCTGGGCGACACCGCGCGCGCCCTGCAGGCGCGCGGCGCGCGCCGGGTGGCCGCCCCGTTCCCGCTCGGAGCCGAAGGCACGGCGGCGTGGTTCCACGCAGCCGCTGCCGCCATGGGCGTGAAGGCCGAGCACGTGGAGGCGCAGCTCACCGCGCCGCGCGAGCGCGCCCGCACGGCGCTGCAGCGCGTGCGCCCGGCCCTGCAGGACAAGCGCATCTTCTTCTTCCCCGACTCCCAGCTCGAGCTGCCCATTGCGCGTTTCCTGGCGCGCGAGCTCGGCATGCGCCTGACGGAGGTCGGCACGCCCTACCTGCACCGGGAGCACCTGGCGGAGGAGCTCGCGTGGCTGCCCGCGGGGACGCGGCTGAGCGAGGGCCAGGACGTCGAGCGCCAGCTCGACCGCTGCCGCGAGCTCGCCCCCGACATCGTCGTGTGCGGGCTCGGGCTGGCGAACCCGCTGGAGGCCGAGGGCCTGACGACGAAGTGGGCCATCGAGCTCGTGTTCACCCCGATCCACGGCTTCGAGCAGGCGGCCGACCTGGCCGAGCTCTTCGCCCGGCCGCTGCGCAGGCGCCAGCTGATCGCGGCCTGAGACACGGATGCAACTCACGCTCTGGACCTACGAAGGCCCGCCGCACATCGGTGCGATGCGGGTGGCCACGGCCATGCGCGGCCTGCACTACGTGCTGCACGCTCCGCAAGGCGATACCTACGCCGACTTGCTCTTCACGATGATCGAGCGCCGCGGACAGCGCCCGCCGGTCACCTACACCACCTTCCAGGCGCGCGACCTCGGCAGCGACACCGCCGCCATCTTCCAGAACACCGTGCGCGAGGCTTACGAGCGCTTCCAGCCCGAGGCGCTCATCGTCGGGGCCTCGTGTACCGCCGAGCTGATCCAGGACGATCCGGGCGGCCTCGCGTCGGCGCTGCAGTTGCCGGTGCCGGTGGTGCCGCTGGAGCTGCCGGCCTACCAGCGCAAGGAGAACTGGGGCGCTGCCGAGACGTTCTACCAGCTCGTGCGCGCGATGTGCGGGCGCACTGCACCCCCGCCGGGTGCGCGGCGGCAGGCGCCGCAGGGGCGGCGCGCCACCTGCAACATCCTCGGGCCCACCGGCCTGGGATTCCGGCACCGCGACGACCTGCGCGAGGTGCGTGCGCTGCTCGAACGCCTGGGCATCGAGGTGAACGTGGTCGCGCCCTGGGGCGCCAGCCCGCACGACCTCGCCCAGCTCGGCGAGGCGGACTTCAACGTCGTCCTGTTCCCCGAAGTGGCGGTCACGGCGGCGCAATACCTGCAGCGGGTGTTCGGCCAGCCGATGACCCGGACGGTGCCGATCGGCGTGGGCGCCACGCGTGAGTTCATCCACGAGGTCGCGGCCCTGGCGGGTGTGGACCCGCGCGATGCGCTGGAAGACGCCCACGCTCGCTCCACCTGGTATGCCCGTTCGGTGGATTCGACCTACCTCACGGGCAAGCGCGTGTTCGTGTTCGGCGACGCCACGCACGCCATCGCGGCGGCACGCGTCGCCTCGCGCGAGCTGGGCTTCGAGGTGGTGGGCCTGGGCACCTACAGCCGCGAATTCGCCCGCGACGTGCGCGAGGCCGCCAAGGCCTACGGGGTGGAGCCGCTCATCACCGACGACTACCTGGAGGTGGAAGCGAAGGTGGCCGAGTTGCAGCCCGAGCTCGTGCTGGGCACGCAGATGGAGCGCCACATCGCCAAGCGCCTGGGCGTGCCCTGCGCGGTGATCTCCGCGCCGATGCACGTGCAGGACTTCCCGGCCCGCCACTCGCCGCAGATGGGCTTCGAGGGCGCCAACGTGCTCTTCGACAGCTGGGTGCACCCGCTGATGATGGGGCTGGAGGAACACCTGCTGACGATGTTCCGCGAGGACTTCGAGTTCCACGACGCGGCCCCGGCTTCGCACCTGGGGTCGGCGAAGGTACGGGCCGGCGAGGCCGCGCCCATGGCCGTCGCGGCTGCACCCGTGGCTGATGCAGCTACACCCGTGGCTGAGGCACCTGCGCCCGTGGCTGAGGCCGCCGCGGCAGGCCCGTCGCCCGGCCCGACACCTGTTGCGAGGCAACCCGCCGCGGCGGCTGACCCGGCCCGGCCGGCCGAACAGACCGCGCCGGCCGTGGCCAGCTGGGCCGCCGACGCGGAGCGCGAGCTGCGCAAGATCCCCTTCTTCGTGCGGGGCAAGGCGCGGCGCAACACCGAGCGATTCGCCCTCGAACGCGGGCTGGCGACGATCACCGTGGACACGTTGTATGACGCGAAAGCCCACTTCTCCCGCTGAGGCTCGCGCGGGCTCGCACACGCCCATACGCGTGGTCATCGTCTCGATGGACACGCACCTGGCGAGCGCGACCGACCGCGCGCGCCCGCAGCTTGCACGCGACTACCCCGGGCTGGACCTGCGCACGCACGCCGCCTCGGAGTTCGCGGGCGACGATGAACGCCTGGCGCGCTGCCGGGCCGACATCGCGCAGGCGGACATCGTCGTGGCGGCCATGCTCTTCCTGGAAGACCATTTCCTGCCGATCCTGCCCGACCTGCAGGCGCGCCGCACGCAGTGCGACGCGATGCTGTGCATGGTGTCCGCCGGCGAGGTGGTGCGCCTGACGCGCTTGGGCGCCTTCGACATGGACAAGCCCGCCAGCGGGCCCATGGCGCTGCTCAAGCGGCTGCGCGGCAACAAGGACAAGGCCCCCAGCAGCAGCGGGGGCGCCGCGCAGATGAAGATGCTGCGTCGCATTCCGCAGATGCTGCGCTTCATCCCGGGCACGGCGCAGGACGTGCGCGCCTATTTCCTGGCGATGCAGTACTGGCTGGGCGGCTCGGACACCAACGTGCTGAACATGGTGCGTCACCTGGTGGACCGCTACGCCGACGGCCCGCGCCGCGTGCTGCGCGGCCTGCACAAGGCGGCCGCCCCGGTGGAGTACCCCGAGGTGGGGGTGTACCACCCGCGCATGCAGCCACGCATGGCCGCCGAGGCGGCGGCCCTGCCCGGGCTGCCGACAGCGGTGCCGGCGCAAGGCACGGTGGGCCTGCTGCTGCTGCGCTCATACCTGCTGGCGGGCAATGCGGCTCACTACGACGGCGTGGTCGCAGCCATGGAGTCGCGCGGCCTGCGCGTCGTGCCGGCCTTTGCCGCAGGGCTGGATGCGCGGCCGGCCATCGAACGCTTCTTCGTGAAGGACGGACACAGCACGGTGGATGCCGTGGTGTCGCTCACGGGCTTCTCGCTCGTCGGCGGGCCTGCCTACAACGACGCGCACGCGGCCGAAGAGGTGCTGGCGCAGCTGGACGTGCCGTACCTGGCGGCCCACCCGGTGGAGTTCCAGACGCTGGACCAATGGGGCGGCTCCGAGCGCGGGCTGCTGCCGGTGGAGAGCACGATCATGGTGGCCATTCCCGAGCTCGACGGCGCCACGGGCCCGACGGTATTCGGCGGCCGAGCCGGAGCGCCTGGCACCACCTGCCACGGCTGCCATCGCCAGTGCAGCTTCACGGCCGAACAGGGCGTGCGCGACATGCACAGCTGCCCGGAGCGGGCCCAGACGCTCGCCGAGCGCGTCAGCCGGCTCGTGGCGCTGCGCCGAAGCGAGCGCGCCGAGCGCCGCGTGGGGCTCGTGCTCTTCAACTTTCCGCCGAACGCGGGTAACGTGGGCACGGCCGCCTTCCTGGGCGTGTTCGAGTCGGTGTTCAACACCCTGGTCGCGATGCGCGAGCAGGGCTACACGGTGGAGGTGCCAGCCAGCGTCGACGCGCTGCGCGAGGCGATCCTCACGGGCAATGCCGCGTTGCACGGCGCCGACGCCAACGTGCACACGCTCATCCGCACCGATGACCACGTGCGGCGCGAGCGCTGGCTGCGCGAGATCGAGGCCCAGTGGGGCCCGGCTCCGGGCCGGCAGCTGACCAACGGAGCATCGATCTTCGTGCTCGGGCGCCAGTTCGGCAACGTGCTCGTCGCCGTACAGCCGAGCTTCGGCTACGAGGGCGACCCGATGCGGCTGCTCTTCGACAAGGGGCTCGCACCCACGCACGCCTTCTCGGCCTTCTACCGCTACCTGCGCGAGGACTTCCGCGCCCATGCCGTGCTGCACTTCGGCACGCACGGGGCGCTGGAGTTCATGCCGGGCAAGCAAAGCGGCCTGTCCGGAGCCTGCTGGCCCGACCGGCTCATCGGCGACCTGCCCAACCTGTACCTGTACGCTGCGAACAACCCCTCGGAGGGCGCGATCGCCAAGCGTCGGTCGGGGGCTACGCTCATCAGCTACCTGACGCCCCCCGTGGCTCAGGCGGGGCTGTACCGGGGCCTCGTCGACCTGAAGACCTCCATCGAGCGCTGGCGCCAGCTCGAGCCGGGCGCGCCCGAGCGGCCGCAGCTGGCGCAACTCGTGCAGGCGCAGGCGGCCGAGCTCGAGCTCGTGGCGGCCGAGCCCGTCTGGGTGGCCACGCCCGGCGGCGAGGCCGACACGCGCATTCCCGCGCTCGCCGCCCAGGTGCTCGAGCTCGAGTACACGCTCATTCCGCACGGCCTGCACGTGGTCGGCCGTGCGCCGAGCGAGCCGGAGCGGGCCGACCTTCTGCAGGCGATGTCCGAGGGCGGCGTGGTGCCGCTCGAGCGTGCCCCTGCCGAGGCGCTGGCTGCGGGTCGCCGGGCCGAGGAGGTACTGGTCGCGATGGGGGTCAAGCGCGACCCGCAGCGGCTGGCTGCACTGCGCGAGCTCGAGGCCTGCGCCGCACTGCTGGCTCGCGACACGGAACTCGAGGGCATCCTGCGCGCGCTCGACGGCCGATACCTGCGTCCCGCGCCGGGCGGGGACGTTCTGCGCGCGCCCCAGATCCTGCCCACCGGGCGCAACCTGCACGGCTTCGACCCGTTCCGCATCCCGAGCGCCTTTGCCGTGCAAGACGGCGCAAGACAGGCCGAGCGGCTGCTGGCGCGCTACCAGGCCGATGGCCACGCCCTGCCGGAATCGATCGCGCTCGTGCTGTGGGGCACCGACAACCTGAAGACCGAGGGCGCGCCGATCGGACAGGCGCTGGCCCTCATGGGTGCGCGCCCGCGCTTCGACAGCTACGGCCGGGTGGCAGGCGCGACGCTGATCCCGCTGGCCGAACTCGGGCGCCCGCGCGTCGACGTCGTGATCACGCTGTCCGGGATCTTCCGCGACCTGATGCCGCTGCAGATCAAGGTGCTGGCGGAGGCGGCCTTCCAGGCCGCCGCGGCCGACGAGCCGCTCGAGCGCAACTTCATCCGCAAGCACGCGCTCTCCTACCAGGCCGAGCACGGCTGCTCGCTCGAGGTGGCGTCGCTGCGCGTGTACGGCAACGCCGACGGGGCCTACGGCTCGAACGTGAACAACCTGGTGGAAAGCAGCCGCTGGGAGGGCGATGACGAACTGGCCGAGACCTACTCGCGCCGTAAAGGTTTCGCCTACGGCATCAACGGCAGACCGCAGCAGCACCCGGAGCTGCTGCAAAGCGTGCTCGCCAACGTGCAGCTCACCTACCAGAACCTCGATTCGGTCGAGCTCGGCGTGACGACGGTGGACAACTACTTCGACACGCTCGGTGGCATCACCGGTGCCGTCAAGCGCGCCCGTGGCGGGCAGACGCCGCCGGTCTACATCGGCGACCAGACCCGCGGCGAGGGCACGGTGCGCACGCTCACCGAGCAGGTGGCGCTCGAGACGCGTACGCGCATGCTCAACCCGAAGTGGTACGAGGGCATGCTCGAGCACGGCTACGAGGGCGTGCGCCAGATCGAGGCGCACCTGACGAACACGATGGGCTGGTCGGCCACCACCGGGCAGGTGCAGCCCTGGGTGTACCAGCAGCTCGCGCAGACCTTCGTGCTCGACGAGGCGATGCGCGACCGCCTCGCGAAACTGAACCCGGCGGCCTCGGCGAAGGTCGCGAGCCGCCTGCTCGAGGCGCAGGCCCGGCAATTCTGGAATCCGGACGAACAGACGCTCGAGGCGCTTCGGCGCGCGGGTGAGGAGCTCGAGGACCGGCTCGAGGGTGTGCACGAGAGGGCCGTGGCATGAGCAGACACATCCTGTCCTGCCGCACGGCGGAGGAAACCCGATGACCGAGACGACCCTTCCATTCCCCACCGTGAAGCGCAATGCGCATCGCCCCGACGGCGAGGGCAGCGTGCAGGTGCAGCTCGACCCGGCCGTGAAGATCGGCCAGGCCAAGGTCTTTGCCGTCTACGGCAAGGGCGGCATCGGCAAGAGCACGACCTCGTCGAACCTGTCGGCGGCGTTCTCCAAGCTCGGCAAGCGGGTGCTGCAGATCGGCTGCGACCCCAAGCACGACAGCACCTTCACGCTGACCAAGAAGATGCTGCCCACCGTGATCGACGTGCTCGAGTCGGTGGACTTCCACGCCGAGGAATTGCGCCCGGAAGACTTCGTCTACGAGGGCTACAACGGCGTGATGTGCGTCGAGGCGGGTGGCCCGCCCGCGGGCACCGGCTGCGGCGGCTACGTGGTGGGGCAGACGGTCAAGCTGCTCAAGGAGCACCACCTGCTCGAGGACACCGACGTCGTGATCTTCGACGTGCTCGGCGACGTCGTCTGCGGGGGCTTCGCCGCCCCGCTGCAGCACGCCGACCGCGCCCTCATCGTCACCGCCAACGACTTCGACTCGATCTTCGCGATGAACCGCATCGTCCAGGCGATCGGGGCGAAGTCGAAGAACTACAACGTGCGGCTGGGCGGCGTGATCGCCAACCGCAGCGCAGCCACCGACCAGATCGACAAGTTCAACGATCGCATCGGGTTGAAGACGATGGCGCGTTTTCCTGACCTCGACGTGATCCGCCGCAGTCGGCTGAAGAAGTCCACGCTCTTCGAGATGGAGGACTCTCCGGAACTCGCCGCCGTGCAGCAGGAGTACCTGCAGCTCGCCGCGCGGCTGTGGGCCGGGGTGGAGCCCTTGGCTGCGGTGCCGCTGAAGGACCGCGACATCTTCGACCTGCTGGGGTTCGACTGATGAGCACCGTCCACGACGGCAGCTACCGGCAACGCCGCGGCGAGATCGAGCACTACTTCGATCGCACCGCGATGAAGGCGTGGGAGCAACTGACTTCCACCGCCCCCGTGAGCCGCGTGCGCGCCACCGTGCGCGCCGGGCGCGACCGGATGCGCCAGACGCTGCTCGCGTGGCTGCCGGCGGATCTGGCGGGTGCACGTGTGCTCGACGCCGGTTGCGGCACGGGCGCCTTCGCGATGGAGGCGGCGCGCAGAGGCGCCGAGGTGCTGGCCATCGACCTCTCGCCCTCGCTCGTGGACGTGGCGCGGCGGCGCGCCGACGAGCTGCTCGGAGATACGCCCGCCCGCGAGCGCATCACCTTCACGAGTGGCGACATGTGCGACGCGGCGCTCGGCGAGTTCGACTACGTGGTGGCGATGGATTCGCTGATCCATTACCGCACGGCCGACGCGGTGGAGGTGCTGCATGCGCTCGCGCCGCGCGTGCGCCGCTCGATGGTCGTGACCTTCGCACCGGCCACGCCCGCGCTGCGCGCGATGCACGCGGTGGGCCGGCTCTTCCCACGCGGCGACCGAGCGCCCTCGATCGTGCCGGTGCCCGAGGCCGGGCTGCGGCGCGAGGTGGCCGCACGGCTGGGCCCGGCCGCGTGGCGGGTCGGGCGCACGCTCACCGTGCGCAGCGGCTTCTACACATCGCAGGCCTACGAGCTGGAGCGCGGGTGCTGAAGTTCTCGCTCACCCGGTTGCCGCGCCTGGACTGGACGCGGGTGGCGACGCGCTACCTGCCGTTTGCCGATGCGGCGAGCCCGGACCTGCCGCTGGCGCGGCTGGCTCGGCTGGCCTTGTTCCAGGTGACAGTGGGCATGGTGTCGGTGCTCACCGTGGGCACGCTCAACCGCGTCATGATCGTGGAGATCGGCGTCTGGGCGTGGCTGGTCTCGCTGATGGTGGCGCTGCCGCTGCTGGTGGCCCCGTTTCGGGCGCTGATCGGCTGGAAGTCCGACGGCCACCGCAGCGCGCTTGGCTGGCGCCGGGTACCCTACATCTGGATGGGCAGCGGCTTGCAGTTCGCGGGCCTGGCGATCATGCCCTTTGCGCTTGTGCTGCTCGGCGGTGAGCTGGCCGTGCAGCTGTGGGCCGGGCACCTGGCTGCAGGCCTCGCCTTCTTGCTGGCCGGCGCCGGAGCGCAGACGGTGCAGACCGCCGGCCTCGCGCTCGCCACCGACCTCGCAAGCCCTGCCACGCGCCCGCGCGTGGTGGCGCTGATGTACGTGATGCTGCTCATGGGCATGGTTGGCAGCGGTATCGCCTTCAGCCTGCTGCTGCAGGACTACAGCGCGACACGGCTCGTGCAGGTGGTGCAGGGCACGGCGGCGCTGACGCTGGTGCTGAACCTGTGGGCGGTATGGAAGCAGGAGCCTCGCAACCGCGAGCGCGCGCGTGCGCCGGCCGACCCGACGCCTTTTCGCACCGCGTGGGCGGGCTTCGCGCAGCGCGGCCGGATCACCCGTTTCCTGCTGGCGGTCGGCCTGGGTACGGCTGCCTTCAACATGCAGGACATCATCCTCGAGCCCTATGGGGCGGAGGTGCTCGGACTGAGCGTGGGGCAGACGACGCTGCTCACCGGCCTGATGTCCATCGGAGGCATCGCCGCCTGTGCGCTGGCGGCGCGACTGCTCTCGCGCGGGGCGGATCCCCAGCGCGTGGCGGCGGGCGGGTTGCTGGCGGGCCTGATCGCGTTTTCGTGTGTGGTGTTCGCCGAGCCGCTGCAGTCGGCCATGCTCTTTCGGGTCGGCGTGGGACTGATCGGTCTGGGCGGCGGGCTCTTCTCGGTGGGCACGCTGAGCGCGGCGATGGACCTGGACAGCGGCGGCCTGCACGGCATGGTGCTCGGCGCCTGGGGGGGCGTCGTGGCCACCTCGGGCGGGGTATCGGTCGCACTTGGCGGCGTCTTGCGCGACGCGGGCACGCAGCTCGCGCTGTCCGGCTGGCTCGGCGAAGCGCTGGCCACGCCCGGCGCCGGCTACGCCTTTGTCTACCACCTGGAGCTGGCGCTGCTGTTTGCCACGCTGGCCGCCATTGGGCCGCTCGTGCAGCCGCGCCGACGCGTCGGCGCCGGCCACGCCGAAGGCCACCCACGGTTCGGGCTCGCGGACTTCCCGCGGTGATCCGCCACCCACGTCATCCGTCTTTCACCCTCACACGAACCCGACCGCCACAAGGAGAGCGCCCATGGGAACCGGAGCCATCACCTCGTACGTCGACGTTGCCCAGCTGGTGCTGTACGCCTTCTGGATCTTCTTCGCCGGCGTCATCTACTACCTCGTGCGCGAGAACCGGCGCGAGGGCTACCCGCTGGAGACCTGGCGCGGCACCTCTGCCGAGGGCTGGATCCCGATCCCCGAGCCGAAGGCCTACCGGCTGGCATCCGGCGAAGTGGTGATGGCGCCCAACGACAAGGGGCCCCTGCGCAACTTCAGTGGCGAGCGCATGCACGGCTCGGACGGCACGCCGCTGGACCCGGTGGGCAACCCGCTGAGCGCCGGCGTCGGGCCCGGCGCCTGGACCGAGCGTGCCGACCACCCGGACCTGGACAGCCATGGCCAGCCGAAGATTCGCCCGCTGGCGCAGGTGCCGGAGTGCAACGTCAGCGACAAGGACCCGGACCCGCGTGGCATGACGCTGGTGGACGCCCACGACGAGCCCGTGGGCACGGTGCGCGACCTGTGGATCGACGCCCCGGAGATGGTGTTCCGCTACCTCGAGGTCGAGCTGGCCGATGGCTCGCGCCGCGCACTGGTGCCGATGACGTTCTGCCGCATCACGCGCGAGCGCGTGAAGGTGCATGCGCTGCTGGCCCCGCAGTGGAGCGGCGTGCCGGCGACGAAGTCGGGTGACTCGATCACCCTGCTCGAGGAAGAACGCATCAGCGCCTACTTCGGCGCAGGCTTGCTGTACGCCGAGCCGAGCCGGCTGGAGCCCCTGGTATGAGGCCCGCGGCTCGCGTGTCCTCCGAGGCACGCGTGCGCGCGCCCTCGCGCGGACGCGAGCATGAGCTCGAGCCCGAACACGGGCTGCCCGAGAAGCTGCCACCGACCGAGCGCGTGCTGTGGCAGGGGCAGCCCGAAGTCGCGCTGGTGGCCAGGCGCATCTTCCACCTGCCCGCGCTCGCGCTGTACTTCGCGCTGATGCTCGGCTGGCGCATCGTCGTCCAGTGGCGCGACGGGTTGCCCTGGGACGAGGCGCTGCGCGGCACGCTGATGCTGGCGGTGCTGGCCGCTGTGGCGCTGGCGATCATGGCGACGCTGGCGAGGCTGACGGCGCGCACGACCGTCTACACGCTCACCGACCGGCGCGTGGTGATGCGCATCGGCATCGTGCTCACCGTCACCTACAACCTGCCGCTGCGGCAGATGGATGGGGCACACCTGCTGCCGTTGAAGGACGGCTGCGGGGAAATCGCGTTGGCACTGCGCGGGGACACGCGCATTGCGGTGCTGCACCTGTGGCCGCACGCGCGGCCCTGGCACTTCTCGCGCCCGCAGCCGATGTTGCGCGGCTTGCGCGAGGCGCAGAAGGTGGCCACGTTGCTGACCCAGGCCTGGGCGGCAGCCAACGACACGGTGGCGCGGCCCGCCCCGGAGAGCACCTCGGCCACCCACGGCCCCGCACGCGATGCGGCGGGCCCGGCGGGCCACCGCGGCGAAGCACCACAGCCGGCCACGGCCTGAAGGCCCGGCCTCCCGGATTGCCTGACTAAGCCGCACCCGAGCCACACCCGAGACCGAACGCCACCCACGCGCCATGCCTGCCGACAGCCTCACTCATCCGCCCGTGCCGGCCTCAACCGGCTCCGGTGTGATCCCGCGCTGGGCACTCATCGCGGCCGCACTCGTGGTCGGGGCCACGCTGGCGCTCGTGGCGATCTTGCGCCTGAACGGGTTCGACCCCGCGCAGGCGCCTGCCGAAGTCGTGGCCGAGCGCCTGTTGCGCTTTGCCGATGCGGCCGACGGTGCGGTGGTGGTCCACGATGCCCGTACGGGTGAAGCGGTGGCGACGATGCGTGGCGAGCAGGGCTTCCTGCGAGGCGTGCTGCGCGGACTGGCCCGTGAGCGCCGGGCACGCGACGTGCCGGCCTCCGAACCCTACGTGCTGAGCCTGCGCGCCGACGCCCGGCTGCTGATCCACGACCCATCCGCCGGCCAGCGCATCGACCTGGCTTCCTTCGGCCCCGACAACGCAGCCGTGTTCCTGCGCTGGCTGCCCGCTTCCCTCTCTACAGGAGTACCCCGATGAGCGCCGTGCCTTCTCTCGACAACCCCGACGAGGTGCTGCAGCGCGCCCGCACCGAGAACCTGATCAGCCCGCGCTTCTACACGACGGACTTCGCCGCGATGGACCGCATCGATGTCTCGGCGGTGCGCCAGGAGTGGGACGCGATGCTCGCCGAGTACGAGGGCGACAACAACCACGACCACTTCAAGCGCGACGAGAGCTTCGCCGCCGAGATTCGCACGCTCGAGCCGGCACTGCGCCAGGAGTTCCTCGACTTCCTCGTGACCTCGATCACCTCGGAGTTCTCGGGCTGCGTGCTGTACAACGAGATCCGCAAGCGGGTGGACAACCCCGACATCAAGCAGCTGATGACGTACCTGACGCGAGACGAGTCGCGCCATGCGAACTTCATCAACATGAGCCTGCGCGACTACGGCCTGGCGGTGGACCTGCAAAAACTCAAGTCCACCAAGGCCTACACCTACTTCAAGCCGAAGTACATCCTGTACGCGACCTACCTGTCGGAGAAGATCGGCTACGCGCGCTACATCACGATCTACCGCCAGCTCGAGCGCCACCCGGAACTGCGTTTCCACCCGATCTTCCGCTGGTTCGAGCGCTGGTGCAACGACGAGTTCCGCCACGGCGAAAGCTTCGCGCTGATCATGCGCGCCAACCCGCACCTGCTCAGAGGCCTGAACCTGTACTGGGTGCGCTTCTTCCTGCTGGCGGTGTATGCGACGATGTTCGTGCGCGACCACACGCGCCCGCTGCTGCACCGGGCCATGGGCCTGGAGCCCGACGACTTCGACTACCGCGTCTTCGAGATCACCTCCGAGATCTCGCGCCAGGTCTTCCCGGTGTCGCTGGACACCGATGCACCGGCCTTCCGGGCGGGGCTCGAGCGCCTGGTGCAGGCGCGCATGCGTTTCGACGCGGGCCGGGCGCGTGGTGGCCTGGTGGGGGCGTTGCAGCAAGCCGGGGCGGCGCTGACCGGCGCGGCGACCTTCGTCAAGCTGTACTTCCACCCGGTCAAGCGGCACGCGCTGCCGGCGCAGATCCGCGTGGCGCCGTCGTGGTGAGCCAGGCGCGCCCGGCATGATCGATTACGCGCTGCCCGCGCTCTTCGCGCTGCTCGTCTGGTGGACTGGCACAGGCGTGGTGCTGCTGCTGGAGCGGTTGCCCCGCGGCAGCGCCGCCGTGACCTTCACAGGGGCAAGCGTCGCGACGGTGGCAGCGCTCGCGTGCATCGCCCACACCTCGGGTGAGGGCAGCGTGCAGGCGGCCTATGCGGGGTTCGCCTGCGCGATCGTGCTGTGGGGCTGGCATGAACTGGCGTTCCTGGCCGGCTGGGTCACGGGGCCGCGGCGCGAGAACGGCACGCCCGGTGCGAGCGGCCTGCTGCGCCTGCGCGAGGCGCTGCAGGTGCTGCTGTGGCACGAGCTCGCGCTGCTCGCCACGCTCGTGGCGTTGTGGGTCTGGATCGGCTCGAGCGCGAACCCGGTGGCGGCCTGGACCTTCACGCTGCTCTACGGCATGCGCGTGTCGGCCAAACTCAACCTGTACCTGGGTGTGCGCAACCTGGCGCTCGAGTTCCTGCCCGAGCACCTCCGCTACCTGGGCAGCTACTTCCGGCAGCGGCGCTTCAACGCGCTGATGCCGTGGTCGCTGGCGGTGGGGGGGCTGTGCCTGGCCTGGGTGCTGCACGGCGTGGCAGAGGTGTCACCGGGGTTGCGGGCAGCGCGCATGCTGCTGGCGGCCACGCTGACGCTGGCCATGGTAGAGCACCTGATGATGGTGCTGCCTCTGCAGCCCACGGCCTTGTGGCGTTGGGCGCTCAAGCGCGAAGCGGTGGTGGTGCGGTGACAGGCAGGAGCGCGCAGCGATGAGGGTAGACACCTTTCCTTCCCGAGGGGGGCCGGCGGTGCCCGGCGGCGGGGGCACCGCCATCGTCATCGGCAGCGGCTTCGGCGGGCTCGCGGCGGCGATCCGGCTGAGTGTGCGAGGCTGGCGCGTGCAGGTGCTCGAGCGGTTGCCCGTTCCGGGCGGGCGAGCACGCGTGCACGAACAGGACGGCTTCAGGTTCGATGCCGGGCCCACGATCATCACGGTGCCCCACCTGTTCGAGGAACTGTGGCGCCTGGCCGGACGGCGCTTGTCGGATGACGTGAAGCTCGCCGCGCTCGACCCGTACTACCGGATCCGCTTCGACGATGGCAGGCACTTCGACTACAGCGGCGACCCGGCCCACATGCGCGCCGAGGTGGCGCGCTTCAACCCGGACGACCTGCCCGGCTACGAGCGGCTGGTGCGCGAGTCCGACGTGGCCTACCGCGAGGGCTTCGAGAAGCTCGGCTCGGTGGCCTTCGACCACCTCGGGCACCTGCTCGCGGCGCTGCCGAACATGGTGCGCATGCGCGCCTGGCAGACCATCTGGCAGCTGGTGTGCAAGCACCTGAAAGACCCGTACCTGCGCGTGGTGTTCAGCTTCCACCCGCTGCTGATTGGCGGCAACCCGCTGAAGGTGACCAGCGCGTACAGCCTCATCCACACGCTGGAGCGGCGCTTTGGCGTGCACTGGGCCATGGGGGGCACGGGCGCGCTCATCCGTGCCATGGTGAAGCTGCTGGGCAGCCGCGGCGTACCGGTGCGC
>JBDKFA010000336.1:0-5796 GCA_039798945.1 Pseudomonadota bacterium | reverse complement strand
AGCTCGACCTGGCGCTGAAGGCCGAGGTCGAGAACAGCGAGGCCATCACCGACGACGAGATCGTCGAGAAGGTGCAGGCCGTCGCAGACAAGGCCTTCGCCGACAAGCTGGTCATCGTGGGCGAGGAGCAGTTCACGCCGTTCACCCGCATGGTGATGCTGCAGTCGATCGACACGCACTGGCGCGAGCACCTGGCTGCGCTCGACTACCTGCGCCAGGGCATCCACCTGCGCGGCTACGCGCAGAAGAACCCGAAGCAGGAGTACAAGCGCGAGGCCTTCGAGCTCTTCGCGCAGCTCATCGACCGGGTGAAGATGGAGGTCACGCGGCTGCTGCTGACGGTGCGCATCCAGACGCAGGAGCAGGTGGCCGAGGCGGCCCAGGCCATCGAGCAGCAGGCCACCCAGCTGAGCAACGTCACCTACACGCACCCCAACGAGGACGGCAGCGTCAGCCAGGAGGCGGACCCCGCCACGGTGCCGGCGGAAGTGCCCAAGGTCGGCCGCAACGACCCCTGCCCCTGCGGCAGTGGCAGGAAGTACAAGCAGTGCCACGGCAAGCTCGCCTGAGCGGCAGCACCCGCGCCCCCGCAGACTGAGCGGCCCCCCCCCGGAGACCGACGCGATGCCCGTCCTGTACACCCCCACCCCGCCGGAGCGGCTGCACGCCGTGCCGGGTGTGCGCATCGGCACCGCGATGGCCGGCGTGCGCAAGGCGAACCGGCGCGACCTCGTGCTCTTCGAGCTGTGCGAAGGCTCGGCCGTGGCGGGTGTGTTCACGACCAACCGCTTCTGCGCGGCGCCCGTTCAGGTGTGCCGCGAGCACCTCGAAGGGGGGGCTGCGGTGCGTGCGCTGATCGTGAACACCGGCAATGCCAACGCGGGCACTGGCGCCGACGGCCTGGCGCGGGCGCGCCGCACCTGCTCGGCACTGGCCGGCCACCTGGGTGTGCAGCCACAGCAGATCCTGCCCTTTTCCACCGGCGTCATCATGGAGACGCTGCCGGTGGAGCGCATCGAGGCCGGTCTGCCTGCCGCCCTCGCGAACCTGGACGGCACGCACTGGCCGCAGGCGGCCGAGGGCATCATGACCACCGACACGGTGCCCAAGGCGGCGAGCGTGCAGGTGGCCATCGGCGGGCGCACCGTGACCGTCACCGGCATCTCCAAGGGCGCGGGCATGATCCGTCCGAACATGGCCACGATGCTCGGCTTCATCGCCACGGATGCCGTGATCGCGCCTGCCCTGCTCGGCCCGCTCGTGCGCGAGGCGGCCGACGAGAGTTTCAACCGCATCACCATCGACGGCGACACCTCGACCAACGATTCCTTCATGCTGATGGCCACGCAGCGCGCGGGCCACGGGCCCATCACCTCGCTCGACTCGGCCGACGGGCTGGCGCTCAAGGAGGCGGTGTTCCAGGTCGCGCGCGAGCTTGCGCACGCGATCGTGCGCGACGGCGAAGGCGCGACCAAGTTCATCACCGTGCGCGTGGAAGGCGGCCGCGACGAGGCCGAGTGCAAGCGCGTCGCCTATGCGGTGGCGCACTCGCCGCTCGTGAAGACCGCCTTCTTCGCGAGCGACCCCAACCTGGGCCGCATCCTCGCGGCGGTGGGCTATGCCGGCATCGACGATCTCGAACAGGGGCTCATCGACCTCTTCCTGGACGAAGTGCACGTGGCACGCCAGGGCGGGCGCCACCCTGAATACCGCGAGGAAGATGGCCAGCGCGTGATGAAGCAGCCGGAGATCACCGTGCGCGTGCACCTGCACCGTGGCGAGGCGGCCTCGAGCGTGTGGACCTGCGACCTGTCGCACGACTACGTGAGCATCAACGCCGACTACCGCAGCTGAGGCGCCGCAAGGCGCCGGACGCGAGCGGGCAGCGGTGAGGGCCGAAGGGAACCGAAGGCAGGGATGACGGGTCCGATCCGACGCCTGCTGGCCGGGCTGTTCGCGCGCGCGGCACTCGACCCCGAGGACCTGCTGCGCAACCCGGGATACCGCCGGCTCTTCACGTCGATCCTCGTGAGCGCGGTGGGGGCACAGGTGAGCATGCTCGCGCTGCCGCTGACGGCAGCCGTGCTGCTGCAGGCTACGCCTACGCAGATGGGGCTGCTCACCGCCTGCGAGCTGGCCCCGTTCGTGCTCCTGTCGCTACCCTCCGGGGTGTGGCTCGACCGGGTGCGCAAGCTGCCGGTCTACATCGTCGGCGAGTTGCTGCTCGCGCTGATCCTGGCCAGCGTGCCGCTGGCGGCCTGGCTCGGGTGGCTCGCGATGCCGTGGATGTACGCGGTGGGCTTCGTGCTCGGCTGCGTGCACGTGGTCGCGGGCTCAGCCGCGCAGATCGTGCTCACGCAGGTGGTGCCGCGCGAGCGGCTGGTGGAGGCGCATGCGAAGAACGCGATTGCGAGCTCGGGGGCCGACGTGGCCGGACCCGGCTTCGCAGGAGCCCTGATCAAGGCCGTCGGCGCGCCGGTGGCGCTGCTGGCCACCGCCACGCTGCTCGTGGCCTCGGTGGCCGTGCTCAAGGGGCTGAAGGTGCACGAGGTGGTGCGCCGCGACGGGCGCGCCGGCTTCCTGGTCGAGCTCAAGGCGGGGTTGCGCTTCGTGCGCGACACGCCGCTGCTGGTGGCGATGGCGGTGACGGTGGGCTTGTGGCAGATGGGCCACTACGCGGCGGTGGTGGTGCAGATCCTGTACGCCACGCGCACGCTGGGCTTGAGCGAGCAGGACGTGGGGCTGAGCTTCATCGGTCTTGGCGTGGGCACCGTGCTGGGCAGCGTGTTCGGCCGGCGCATCTCCGAGCGCATCGGCCCGGGCCCGTGCATGCTCTTCGGCATGGCGGTCTCGGGGCTGGGGTGGCTGGCCTGTGCGGTGGTGCCCGCCGGGGGCTTCGGCATCGCGGTGTTCGCGGCGATGCTGCTGTGTTTCGGGCTCGGCGCGGTGCTGCTCTTCATCAACTTCCTGGCCTTGCGCCAGGCTGTCACGCCCGAACCGATGCTCGGCCGCATGACGAGCTCGATGCGCTGGCTCACGCTGCTGCCGGCCGGCCCGGGCGCGTTGATCGGCGGCTGGCTGGGCGAGCACGTGGGCTTGCGCGCGTCGCTGGCCTTCGCAGGCGTCGTGGCACTCGTGCTGGCCTTCGCGGCGTGGCGCCTGCCGCTCTTTCGGGAGCTGCGCCAGCTGCCCTCGCCGGAAGACCCGACCGTGGGCTTCGGCGCCGAGGCGAGCGTGTCGGCCGTGGTGCCCTGAGGTGATCAGGCCGTGAGGCTGGCGGGCGCTCGCAGGCTGCGCAGCCCCGCCCCGGGGCTCAGGCCGGGCGCTGCGTCGGGTCGAACCGATCCACCGCGTCGGTGACGATGCCGTCCACTCCGCAGAGCACCATCTGCGCCACCCGTTCGGCGTCGTTGACCGTGTAGACGAGCGCGCGCCGCCCCTGCGCGTGCAACTGCGCCGCGAGCTCGACGCTCATCACCTTGTGGTTGGTGATCACCGCCGCACAGTCCAGAGCCTGTGCCACGCCCTCCCAGCCTGCCCACAGCGTGTCGAGCAGCAGGCCACGCAGCACCTGCGGGGCCGTCTCACGCGCGCCCTGCAGCGCCTCGGGCCGGAAGGAGGTGAACACGGGCCAGCCTGACGCGTCCGCCCCGGCCCACAGCCGGCACACCTCGAGCCCGACGGCCCGGCCGGTCTCGTGTTCCTGCCCCGGCGTGGGCTTGATCTCGATGTCCAGCGCAAAGCCGTTGCGACGTACATAGGTGGCCAGAGCCTCGAAGCTCGGGATCGGCTCGCCGGCGTACGCGGGGCTGTGCCAGCTGCCGGCATCGAGCCGCGACAGCTCGCTCCAGGGGCGTGCCCCGGCCGTGCCGCTGCCCGACGTGGTGCGCTCGAGCGTGGCGTCGTGCAGCAGGAAGAGGGTGCCGTCGGCGCTGAGCTTGACATCGCACTCGAAGGCGCGGTAACCGAAGGAGGCGCCATGCCGGAAGGCGGCAAGCGTGTTCTCCGGTGCGAGCTTGCCCGCGCCCCGGTGGGCGATCCAGAAGGGCAGGGGCCAGCCGCCCGCGTGAACCGGCACGGCTTCAGCCATGGCGGGGCTCCACGCGAGTGCCGCTGGCGGGGTCGAACCAGTGCAGGCGGCTCGCGGGCAGCGACAGGCGCAGCGTCTCACCCGGCTGCGGGGCCGCGCGCGTGGCGTCCACGCGCAGCGTGAACGCTGCGCCGGCCAGGTGGCCGTAGACGAGCCGCTCCGCCCCGAGCGTCTCCACCACCTCCACCTCCAGCCGCCACGCGCCTTCGGGGTCGATCTGTACGTGCTCGGGCCGCGCGCCCAGCAGCAGGGCCCCCTCCCTCGGGGCAGGCTGCGGCAGAGGCAGCGGCACGCCGGCCACCTCGAAGGTTCCGGCGTGCGCGGTGCCTGCTACCAGGTTCATGGGCGGCGCGCCGATGAAGCTCGCCACGAAGGTGGTGGCCGGGCGGCCGTAGACCTCGTCGGGCGTGCCCATCTGCTCGATGCGCCCGGCGTTCATCACGATCATGCGTTGCGCAAGCGTCATGGCCTCGACCTGGTCGTGGGTGACGAAGAGCGAGGTGACGCCGAGCTCGCGGTGCAGCTTCTGGATCTCCAGGCGCGTCTGGGCGCGCAGCTTGGCGTCCAGGTTGGACAGCGGTTCGTCGAACAGGAAGACCTGAGGCTGGCGCACGATGGCACGGCCCATCGCCACGCGCTGGCGCTGGCCGCCGGAGAGCTGGCGCGGCTTGCGCTCGAGCAGCTCGCCGAGCTCGAGGATCTTCGCCGCCTTGTGCACGCGCGCGTCGATCTCGGCCTTGGGCACCTTCTTGATCTTCAGCCCGTAGGCCATGTTGTCGTACACGCTCATGTGGGGGTAGAGCGCGTAGTTCTGGAACACCATCGCGATGTCGCGCTCGGCAGGCTCGAGCCGGTTGACGACGCGGCCACCGATCTCGACCTCGCCGCCGGTGATGTCCTCCAGCCCCGCCACCATGCGCAGCAACGTGCTCTTGCCGCAACCCGAGGGGCCGACGATGACGATGAACTCGCCGTCGGTGATCTCGGCGTTCACGCCATGGATCACCTTGTTCGCCTTCGGCCCGGCCCCGTAGGTCTTCTCGACCCGGCGCAACGCAATCGCACCCATCGTCTATTTCTCGCTGTCCACCAGGCCCTTGACGAACCACTTCTGCATCAGGATGACCACGAGCGCCGGCGGGATCATCGCCAGGATCGCGGTGGCCATCACCGCGTTCCACTCGGTGGCCGCATCGCCGCCGGAGATCATGCGCCGGATGCCCATCACCACCGGGTACATCTGCTCGCTGGTGGTCACCAGGAGCGGCCACAGGTACTGGTTCCAGCCGTAGATGAACTGGATCACGAAGATCGCGGCAATCGACGTGCGCGACAGCGGCACGAGCACGTCCTTGAAGAAGCGCAGCGGGCCGGCGCCGTCGATGCGCGCGGCTTCCACCAGTTCGTCGGGCACGGTCAGGAAAAACTGGCGGAACAGGAAGGTGGCGGTGGCCGACGCGATCAGCGGCAGCGTCAGGCCGGCATAGGTGTCGAGCATGCCCAGATCGGACACCACCTTGAAGGTGGGGATGATGCGCACCTCCACCGGCAGCATCAGCGTGACGAACACCATCCAGAAGAAGAAGTTGCGCAGCGGGAAGCGGAAGTAGACGATGGCAAAGGCGGAAATCACCGAAATCGCCATCTTGCCCAGCGGAATCACCAGCGCCATCACCAGGCTGTTGACCAGCATCGAGGAAACCGCC
>JBDKFA010000335.1:0-3449 GCA_039798945.1 Pseudomonadota bacterium | reverse complement strand
AAGCGGTCTGCTCGTCACTGACCGAGCTGTTCGCGCCCGAGATCCACAAGCAGCGTCTGGCCACCTGGCCCGAGCACTACCCGTGGATCGAGACCGAGGGCCTGAGCTACTTCCGCAACCGTGTCAGCCAGGCGCGGCGCGATGTCGAACAGGGACTGGCCGTGACGCTGGCGCACTTCCGCACCCGCGCGCAGCAGGAACGCGCGCTGACGATCCTGCAGTTCAAGCTCGACATCCTCTGGGCCATGAACGACGCGATGGCGCAGCGCTACGGGGTGAACACATGAGCCCGACGATCGACCTGCACGACGACAGCGTGCCCGCCGTCGCCGCCGGCTTCCGCCTGCAGTGGGAACAGGCCCAGGGCAACCACGTGCTGCTCTACCCCGAGGGCATGGTCAAGCTCAACCGCAGCGCCGGCGAGATTCTCAGCCGCTGCGACGGCGTCGCCTCGGTGGCTCAGCTGGTGAGCCAGCTCGAATCGGCCTTCGGTGCGCAGGGCCTGCGCGCCGACGTGATCGCCTTCCTGCAGATGGCGCGTCAGCAGGGCTGGGTGCGCTGGTCATGAACGCCACACCGATCGCACCCCAGACCGCACCCCAGATCGGCCCGCCGCTGTGGCTGCTCGCGGAGGTCACCTACCGCTGCCCGCTGCACTGCGTGTTTTGCTACAACCCGCTCGACTTCGCCGCCACCGGCAAGGCGCAGGAACTGTCCACCGACGACTGGCTGCGCGTGCTGCGCGAGGCGCGTGAACTGGGTGCCGTGCAATGCGGCTTCTCGGGCGGCGAGCCGCTCGAACGCGACGACCTCGAGGTGCTGGTCGCCGAGGCCCACCGTCTGGGCTACTACACCAACCTGCTCACCTCCGGCGTCGGCCTGACCGACGCACGCGCCGCCGCGCTGAAGGCGGCCGGGCTGGACCATGTCCAGCTGAGCTTCCAGGACTCGACCCGCGAGCTCAACGACTTCCTGAGCCACACCAAGACCTTCGGCCTGAAGCAGCAGGTCGGCGAGCGCATCAAGGCCAACGGCTGGCCGATGGTGATGAACGTGGTGCTGCACCGCCTGAACATCGACCACATCGACCGCATCATCGCGATGGCCGAGGCGCTCGGGGCCGAGTACCTCGAACTGGCCAACTCGCAGTACTACAGCTGGGCCCACCTCAACCGCGACCAGCTGCTGCCGACGTCCGACCAGATCCGCCGCGCCGAGGCCGTCACCGATGCGTGGCGGCAGAAGCTCGAAGGCCGCATGCGCCTGTTCTTCGTCGCGCCGGACTACCACGAGGGCCAGCCCAAGAAGTGCATGAACGGCTGGGGCAACGTCTTCCTGACCGTCACGCCGGACGGCACGGCGCTGCCCTGCCACACCGCCAAGATGCTGCCGGGCCTGAGCTTCCCGAACGTGCGCGAACACGGCATCGCTCACATCTGGCGCGACAGCGAGGGCTTCAACCGCTACCGCGGCACCGGCTGGATGAAGGAGCCCTGCGTGTCCTGCCCGGACAAGGAAAAGGACCTCGGCGGCTGTCGCTGCCAGGCCTTCCTGCTGGCCAACGACCCGACCGCCGCCGACCCGGTCTGCCCCAAGAGCCCGCACCACGCCCAGGTGATGCAGGCGGTGCAGTCGGCCGACGCCGGCCGCGGCATCGAGCGCCCGCTGGTGTTCCGTGACCCGAAGAACTCGCGCTCGCTGATGGGCGCGCCGGACTGAGGCGGCGCGGGCGGACCCGAGAATGGGTCATGCCTGCCACGTTCCCGATCCCGGCGGACGCCTTGTCGCTGTTCGCCCAGTCCTTCCTGATCGGCCTGTCGATCGCCGCGCCAGTCGGCCCGATCGGGCTGCTGACGATCCAGCGTAGCCTGCAGCTTGGCCCGCGCGCCGGTCTGGCCACGGGGCTGGGGGCGGCGGTGGCCGATGCGGCCTATGGCGCGGTCGGTGCCTTCGGCATCACCGGGCTGATTGCCTGGCTGGGCGCCGTGCGCCCGGTGCTGGTGCCCGTGGGCACCGCCGTGCTGCTGTGGCTGGCCTGGGGCATCTGGCGCGCGCCGGTGGCCGAGCGGGCGGCGACCCTCGACCTGCCGGCGCACCGGGCCGGCCGTCTGCGGCTGCTGGCCGGCTGCTTCGCCGGCACCCTGCTGCTGACGCTGTCCAACCCCGCGACGATCCTGAGCTTCCTGGCCGTCTTCGGCGCGCTGGCCGGTCGTCACGCGGTGGCCAGCCCGAGTCTGATGGTGGCGGGCGTGTTCGCCGGCTCGGCCGCCTGGTGGCTGCTGCTCAGCAGCGTGGTGGGCCGCTGGCGCGAACGCTTCGACGCGACCTGGCGGCGGCGGGTGAACCGGGGCTCGGCCGCCTTGCTGGTCGGTCTTGCGCTCTGGCCATGGCTGGGCGGGGGTCGATAGCGTCGGGTTAACGAGGGTGATTGAGATCGTTGATGCAATCGCACATGAAACGTCGATAGCATTCAACCCATCGCTTCTTCCCTCACCCTCCCAACCCAACCCACAGGAACCACGATGTCCATCATCAACACCCAAGTCCAGCCGTTCAAGACCCAGGCCTTCCACAACGGCAAGTTCATCACCGTCTCCGACGAGAGCCTCAAGGGCAAGTGGTCGGTCCTGATCTTCATGCCGGCGGCCTTCACCTTCAACTGCCCGACCGAGATCGAGGACGCGGCCGACAACTACGCCGCCTTCCGCGACGCCGGTGCCGAGGTCTACATCGTCACGACCGACACCCACTTCTCGCACAAGGTGTGGCACGAGACCTCGCCGGCCGTGGGCAAGGCCAAGTTCCCGCTGGTCGGCGACCCGACCCACACGCTGACCAACGCGTTCGGCGTGCACATCGCCGAAGAAGGCCTGGCGCTGCGCGGCACCTTCATCGTCAACCCGGACGGCCTGATCAAGACCGCCGAGATCCACTCCAACGAGATCGCCCGTGACGTGTCGGAGACCCTGCGCAAGCTGAAGGCCGCGCAGTACACCGCCGCCAACCCCGGCCAGGTCTGCCCGGCCAAGTGGAAGGAAGGCGCGAAGACGCTGGCTCCTTCCATCGACCTCGTCGGCAAGATCTGATCTTGGTGAGCTGCGGGAGCGGCTCGCGCCGCTCCCCTTCCTTCTCTCCCCGACTGCATCGGAGCAGTTGAAAGCATGTGACGCGGCATCGCGGTGCGCGTGCTTTCAACTGGGCCGGGACACGACTCGCCCCTGCGACACACGCCACCGAAAGGAACGCACCATGCTGGACGACACCACCAAGGGCCAACTGGCCACCTACTTCGAGCGCATCACCCAGCCGATCGAGCTGATCGCCAGCCTCGACGATTCCCAGGGTGCGGCCGACATCCGCGAGCTGATCACCGAGATCGCCGCGATCGCGCCGCACAAGATCGCCACCCGCTTCGACGGCCGCCACGAGCGCCGTCCCTCGTTCCAGAT
>JBDKFA010000334.1:0-11294 GCA_039798945.1 Pseudomonadota bacterium | reverse complement strand
GGCGTGGGCCAGCAGTTCGTCCGCCCGACGGGCGTTCCCGAGCAGCCCCTGAACCTGCGCCTCGGCGAGCATCCACGGCAGGTCGGGTTCGCCCATCGCCTGGAATTCCGGGCTCCGCTCGCGGTCGCGCAGCCACTCGCCCGCGGCCTGTTCCTGGCGCATGACGACACACCAGTCCAGCCAGAGGCGGTGCAGCGGTCCGTGTGCGGGCGCGAACCGTCCGTATTCCCGTGCGTCCGCCTCCCTCAGGGCCTGCACCGACCGCCAGCCGGTGGCGTACTCGCCTCGCAGCAGCATGCTGTTCGCGAGTTCCCAGCTCGCTGCCCGTCGGTCGATCGGGGACCACTCGGCACCGTGGCGTGTGACCAGGTCCTGGGCCTCCTTGGAGGCCTGGTCGGAGTCCTCGCTCCACCCGAGGCGGAAGGCGGCGAGCGCACGTGCCCGCAGGATCAGGGCGAGTGGGTAGGTGTTGCCGTTTTGCCTGGCCAACGCCTCCGCCTGGCGGAAGGCGCCATGCGCGGTCTCGAGTTGCCCGCGCGACTCCTCGAGCCACCCACGCCACAACTGGAAGTCCATCCTGAGTCCGGGCTCCAGTGACGGTGAGCGAGCCAGGGGCTCGACCCGCTGGAGCCACCGTTCGGCCCGCGGGACGTCGTGCAGGATGCTCAGGGCAATGCGTGACTGCTCGATCCCGACCCGCACCCGCTCGGCGTGGCGGCCGAGCCGGTCGAGCAGTTCGGCGCGCCGCTCGAGCATCGCCAGGCGACGCTCCTGGTCGCCCAGTTCCGACCAGAGGTCCGCCAGGCGCTGGTACACGCGCTCGCGCAGCTCGGGTTGCGCGGCATATCGGGCCTCCACCGTGGCCTCCACGCGTTCCAGCAATTCGCGCTGCGTGAGCGGGCGACCCTGGCGCAGCGACGGGTCCGTGCCGCGGAGCACCTCGTCGAACACATCCTGTGCCGCCACCGCCCGCAGGGCCTCGCGCTCCGACCTCCACGCCATCCCCGCCGCCACCATCGCCATCGCCACGGTGGCCACCACCCCCGCGCTGCCGATGGCCACCGGCCACCGATGCCGCCGCGCGAACTTCCACGCCGCGGCCAGCACACCGGGCTTGCGTGCCTGGATCGGCCGGTTCTCGAGCCAGGCTCGAAGGTCCGCCTGCAGCGCCTCGGCCGAGGGGTAGCGCTCCTGCGGCTGGCGGCCGAGGGCACGCAGCAGGACGGCGTCGAGCTCGCCGCGCAGCTGACGGGCGAGCCGGGGAGGCACGGTCCCGCGCAGGCGCGCCGCCTCGTCGTCCTCGGGCTGGCGGCTCGCAGCGCGCACGCGCCCGTCGAGGATGGCCCGCTCCAGCAGTGGGCGGCTGCAGTCGCCGGCCTCGTACGGCGTCCGGCCGCACAACAGCTCGTACAGGACCACGCCCAGCGAGTACACGTCGCTCGCCGCGGTGAGCCGCTGGCCGAGCACCTGCTCCGGGCTCGCGTAGCGTGGGGTCAGCAGCCGCTGGCCGGTGAGGGTGAGGTCGGGGGCCGGCGCCGCCTGTTCGGCGGCCTGGGCATCGGACATCAGCTTGGCGATGCCGAAGTCCAGCAGCTTGCACTGTCCGGCCTCGGTCACGAGGATGTTCGACGGCTTGAGGTCGCGGTGGATGACGAGGTTCGCATGGGCGTAGCGGATGGCGTCCACCACCTGCACGAAGAGCTGCACCCGTTCGCGCACCGGCAGCCGCTTGCGGTCGGCCCACCGGTCTATGGCCTCGCCCTGCACGTGCTCGAGCGCCAGGAACGGGCGGCCCTGCTCGTCGATGCCGGCGTCCAGCAGCCGGGCGATGTGGGGGTGGTCCAGGCTCGCGAGGATGTCGCGCTCCTGCGCCATGCGCTCGCGCAGCGTGTCGCTCCAAGCGAAGGCCGGCAGCTTCAGCGCGCAGCGGCGCTTGAGCTGGCCGTCGGCACGCTCGGCCAGCCACACCGTGCCCATGCCGCCGCGGCCGAGCTCGCCGACGATCCGGTAGGGCCCGACGGTATCGCCGGGCTGCACGCCCACCGCCGCCGGGCGCAGGCCCGGCAGCACCGGCAGGGCCTCGAGGAAGGTGCCGGTCTCGACCGCTTCCTGGACCTTCAGCAGGTCGCGCAGCTGCGGCCGCAGGTGCTCGGCCTCGGGCACGAGCGTGGCGAGCCAGGCCTGGCGTGCCTCGGCGGGCAGGGCCAGGGCCTCGTCCAGCAGCCGGCTGAGCAGCTGCCAGTCCGGAGCCAGGCGCTGCAGCGGCTTCACGGGCGGCTCCTGCGCGATGGGCTGGGCGACGTGGCGGCGGAAGAAGGCTCCCGGCGCGCGCTCAGCTGATCAGGCTGGGCTGCAGGGGCAGGGTGGGGCGGCCCCCAGGCTGCAGCCCGGTCTCGGCCTCCGGCTGCGCGGCCAGGCGGCGCGCGACGAGGAAGGCGGGCAGGCTGTCGGCTTCCATCGGCGTGGAGAACAGATAGCCCTGCGCGGCCTGGCAGCCCGCCGCCGACACCGCTTCGTGCTGCGCCATCGTCTCCACGCCTTCCACCAGCACCTCCGCTCCGAGGACGTCTGCCATGCGCAGCACGGCCTGAAGCAGCGCCGCGTCGGTGCGGCTGCCGGGCAGGTGCTGCACGAAGCTGCTGTCGAGCTTCAGCCGCTGCAGCGGCACGCGGCGCAGCACGGACAGTCCGCAGTAGCCGGCGCCGAAGTCGTCCACCGCCCAGCGCACGCCGTGCGCCGCCAGTGTCTCGAGGTTCTCGCGCACGACGGGGTCCTCCTCGAGCAGGCGCGACTCCGTGATTTCGAGTTCGAGCGCGCGGGCCGACACCTGGTGGCGCTCCAGCACCTGCATCACCTCGCCGTGGAACCCGGGCTGCTGCAGCTGCAGCACCGACACGTTCACGGCCACCGGCAGTTCCGCGCCTTCCCTGCGCCACTGCGCGAGCTGGGCGACGGCCGTCTCCAGCACCCAGGCGCCGAGTTCGACGATGAAGCCCGAGGCCTCCGCGTGCGGGATGAACTCCGCCGGCGAGACCGCGCCCCGCTGCGGATCGCGCCAGCGCAGCAGCGCCTCGGCGCCGATGACCTCGCCCGTGGCCAGGCTGAACTGGGGCTGGTACTGGAGCCGGAAATGCCCGGCACGCAGGCCGGCACGCATCGCCGCGTCGATCCCGTCGTGTGCGAGGTTCGCACCGGTGGGGTGCTGGCTGCGTCGTTCGAGTGCCTGGCTCATGCGTGCTCCGCTGCTGTCGGCCCGCCTCACCGCAAGAGGGCCCTTGCCATGAAGTACGCAGCCGGATGCCGGAACCGGACATGGCGCCGAAAGTTTTTTCAGCCCCGCAGCGCGGCGGCCAGCAGCAGCCGGGCTTTCTCCCAGTCCCGGCGCACGGTGCGGTCGGTGACGCCGAGCACGGCGGCGATGTCGGCTTCGGTCATGCCGCCGAAGTAGCGCATCTCCACCACCTGGGCCAGGCGCGGGTCGAGTTCGGCGAGCTGCTTGAGCGCCTCGTCGACGTGCAGCACGTCCTCCTCGGCCTCGGGCACGCTCTCGGCCACCTCGGTGCCGAGCGTCACGTGCAGCGCGTCGCCGCCCCGGCGCTGGGCCTGACCGGCGCGCGCGAGGTCCACGATCACCGAGCGCATCACGCGTGCGCTGTAGGCGAGGAAGTGGGCACGGTCCAGCGGGGGCAGCTGGCTGGCGGCGCTGAACTTCAGGTAGCACTCGTGCACCAGCACCGTCGTGTCGAGCAAGGTGCTGCGGGCATGCGGGGCGAGCTTCGCGTGGGCCAGGCGCCGCAGCTCGGGATAGAGGGCCTGGAAGAGGTCGTCCAGCGCCAGCGCGTCACCGCCGCGGGCGCGTGTCAGCACGGTGCCCAGATCGTCCATGTGCCCGGAGGATAGCGCCGTGCGACACTTCTTGCCGTGTCTTCCATGCCCGACCCCTCCGCTCCCGACCCCTGCGCACCTGAGGCCGACACCCCCACGGCGCCCCCGGACCCCGCTGTCGAAGCCTTCATCGACCTGTGCAGCCAGCTCGCCGGCTTCGACGAGCGCCTGCACGGCGAGTGGGTCGACGGGTACCTGACGGGCGTGGCGGCGAGCTGGCGCGCGATCGCGCTGGAGGAAGTGCTCGAGCCGATGTGCGGCGACGCCTTCGCGCGTGCCTTTGCCGACCCCGAAGACGACGCGCGCGCACGCCGCATCCTCGGCACGCGCCTGGAGTCCCTGCGCGCTGCCCTCGACCCCGAGGCCTTGCTCGACGACCCGGACATGCTGCGCCTGCAGCCGTGGATGGCCGTGTGGGACGACGCCTCGCGAGCCGCACTGGTCGAAGACGGCGTGGCCACCGCAGAGCAGGCCGCTGCCCTGCACACCGGCCAGGAGTGGGCGGTGGGTTTCCTGCAGGCGACCGTGGACTTCGCCGCCGACTGGCCCGACCCGCCCGAAGGCGACGAGCATGCCGAGGCCTACGACGGGGCGCTCGAGACCGTGGCCGCGCTCGCCTGGGACCCCGCCAGCCCCGAGTTCGCGGACTTCGCCCGTGCCGGCTGGAAGGACGGCGACCCCACGCGCGACGAGCTCATCGACGAGGCCTGCTTCGCGGTGCAGGACCTGCGCCTGTGGTGGCTCGACCACTCGCCGCGCCAGGCGCCGCGCCGGGTCGATGCCGCCCCCGGCCGCAACGACCCCTGCCCCTGCGGCAGCGGGCGCAAGTACAAGAAGTGCCACGGCGCGGCGGCGTAGGGGCACGTCCTCGCTGCTACAGTGCCGCCCCATGTCGACCCCCCCTGAGCTCGCCGGCCGCCGCCTCGTGCTGGGCTTGAGCGGTGGGGTGGCCTGCTACAAGGCGGCCGAGCTGGCACGCGCCCTCGTGAAGGCGGGCGCCACCGTGCAGGTGGTGATGACCGACGCCGCGCGCGAGTTCATCACCCCGGTCACGATGCAGGCCCTCACCGGCCAGCCGGTGTGGACGAGCCAGTGGGACACGCGTGCCCCGGCGGCGATGTCGCACATCGACCTCTCGCGCCAGGCGGATGCGATCGTCGTCGCGCCGGCGAGCGCCGACTTCATCGCCCAGCTCGCGCAGGGGCGCGCCGGCGAGCTGCTCGCACTCTTGTGCCTGGCGCGCCCGCGCGAACGCGTGCCGCTGTGGCTGGCCCCGGCGATGAACCGCGAGATGTGGTCACACCCGGCCACGCAGCGCAACGTGGCCCAGGTGGTGGCCGATGGCGCGCGGCTGCTCGGCCCCGGCCACGGCGCGCAGGCCTGCGGCGAGACGGGCGACGGACGCATGCTCGAGCCCGAGGATCTGCTGGAAGACATCGTCGCCGCCTTCCAGCCCAAGCGCCTGGCCGGCAGGCGCGTGCTGGTCACCGCCGGCCCCACCTTCGAGGCGCTCGACCCGGTGCGCGGGCTGACCAACCGCTCCAGCGGCAAGATGGGCTTTGCGATCGCGCGCGCGGCCGCGCAGGCGGGCGCAGCGGTCACGCTCGTGGCCGGCCCCGTGCACCTGCCCACGCCGCGCGGCGTGGTGCGCACCGATGTGACGAGCGCGCGCGACATGCACGCGGCGGTGCAGGCGGCGCTGGCCGACGGCCCGCGCACCGATGTCTTCATCGCCACCGCCGCGGTGGCCGACTGGCGCCCCGCCGAGGTCGCCACGCAGAAGATCAAGAAGGACGGCTCGGGGCGCGTGCCCGCCTTCGAGATGACCGAGAACCCCGACATCCTCGCCACTGTCGCGCAGGGCGACGCCGCGCGCCGCCCCTGGTGCGTGGGCTTTGCCGCCGAGAGCCACGACGTGGTGGCGCATGCCCGGGCCAAGCGGCTGCGCAAGGGCGTGCCGCTGATCGTTGCCAACGACGGGCCGGCCACCTTCGGCCAGGACGACAATGCGCTGGTGCTGGTGGACGCCGCTGGAGAGACGGCGTTGCCGCGCGCGGACAAGCACAGCCTCGCGCGTGCGCTCGTGGCCGAGATCGCCAGGCGCTTGCCCGACGCCTGAGCGCCCCGTGCCAGCCGTGCGCACGCCTTGCCAGCGACCCGAATGCCCGCACGGCCGGTGCGGTGCGACCTCACCATGACCCCCATCGACCTCAAGATCCTCGACGCCCGTATCGCCGGCCAGCTGCCCCAGTACGCCACCCCCGGCAGCGCCGGGCTCGACCTGCGCGCCTGCCTGGACGCCCCGCTCGAGCTCGCGCCCGGGGCCACCGTGCTGATTCCCACCGGCATCGCGATCCACGTCGCCGACCCCGGCTTGGCCGCGGTGATCCTGCCGCGCTCGGGCCTGGGCCACAAGCACGGCATCGTGCTGGGCAACCTCGTGGGCCTGATCGACAGCGACTACCAGGGCCCGCTGATGGTGAGCTGCTGGAACCGCGGCACCACGGCCTTCACGGTGCAGCCCTTCGAGCGCATCGCGCAACTCGTGATCGTGCCCGTGGTGCAGGCGGCGTTCCGGGTCGTGGAGGAGTTCGGCGCGTCCTCGCGCGGGGAGGGCGGCTTCGGCTCCACCGGGCGCGGTTGAGCCGGAAGACTCGGTCCAGGCTCAGTGCAGGGGGTCGTCTTCGGTGCGCGTGTCGAGTACCGTGAGCGCCGAGGACCCCACCGAGCCGGCTTCCACCTCCTCCTCGGTGGCCTCGCGCACGTCCGCCACCTTCACGTGCAGACGCAGCGCCACGCCGGCCAGCGGGTGGTTGGCGTCGAGCACGACGTGCTCGGGGTACACCTCGGTGACGGTGTAGATCGCATCGGCGGGCATGTCCGGCGTGGCCGCGCCCGGGGGCAGGCCCTCGAAGCGCATGCCGGGCTCGGTGCCTTCGGGAAAGAGGCTGCGCGCCTCGAAGCACACGAGCGCCGAGTCGTACTCGCCGAAGGCGTGCTCGGGCTCGAGGTGCAGGTGCAGCTCGGCGCCGGGCTCCTGGCCCTCGAGCGCCTCCTCCAGCCGCGGCAGCAGGTCGTCGCCGCCGTGCAGGAATTCGGTGGGCTCGCGCAGCTCGTCCAGCGCCTGCCCCTGGGCGTCGGCCAGCGTCCAGGTGAGCGTGACGACGCAAGGCTTGGTGATGATCATCGGGCCATGATCGCACAGGCCGCGGGCGACAATCGGGCATGCACAACGGCACGCGTCCCCGCACCCGACACCGCCCGCATCCCGGCGCCGCTTCCGGCCTCGACCCCGGCACCCCCCTCGCGCTGCTCGGCGGCCTGACGCCGCGTGCCTTCATGCGCCGCCACTGGCACAAGCAGCCGCTGCTCGTGCGCCAGGCGCTGCCGGGCGTGGCGCCGCCACTGCCGCGCGCGCAGCTTTTCGAGCTGGCCGCGTGCGAGGGCGTGGAATCGCGCCTGGTCGTGCACGACCCGAAGGGTGCCTGGCGCCTGCGCCACGGCCCGCTGCCGCGGCGTGCGCTGCCGCCGCTGCAGCGGCCCGGCTGGACGCTGCTGGTGCAGGGCATGGACCTGCACGTGCCCGCCGCGCACGAGATGCTCGCGCGCTTTCGGTTCATCCCCGAGGCCCGGCTCGACGACCTGATGTGTTCCTACGCGAGCGACGGCGGTGGCGTGGGCCCGCACCTGGACTCCTACGACGTGTTCCTGATCCAGGTCCACGGCCGGCGCCGCTGGCGCATCGGCAGCGTCGCCGACGACGCGCTCGTGCCGGGCATGCCGCTGAAGATCCTGCGCCACTTCGAGCCCGAGCAGGAGTGGCTGCTCGAGCCCGGCGACATGCTCTACCTGCCGCCACGCTGGGGACACGACGGCGTTGCCGAGGGCGAGTGCATGACCTGCTCGGTGGGCTTTCGGGCGCCTTCGGCGGGGGAGCTCGCGCGCGAGGTGCTGCTGCGTGTGGCCGACATGCAGGACGACCACCCGGGCCCGCGCTATGCCGACCCGGCGCAGCCGGCCACGGCCACCCCGGCCACCATGCCCGAGGGCCTGCGGCGCTTTGCCGCGCGCGCGGTGGCGGCCGCGCTGGCGCGGCCCGGCGCCCTCGAGCAGGCGCTCGGCGAGGTGTTGACCGAGCCCAAGCCGAACGTGTGGTTCGACACCGCCGAGGACGAGGCGGCCGGGTCGCCACGCCGCTGGCTCCCGGGGCACGGCGTGCGCCTGGACGCGCGCACGCGCATGCTGGTGGATACGCGCCACGTGTTCGTCAACGGCGAGTCCTGGCGCGCGGCGGGGCGCGACGCGCGGCTTCTGCACGCGCTCGCGCAGGCGCGGCGCCTGGGTGCCGCCGACGTGGCGCGGCTGGGTGAGTCGGCCCGCGGCGTGCTCGACGACTGGCTGCAGGCCGGCTGGCTCCACCTGGCGCAACCCGATGACCACGACCCCCGGTGAGTTCGGCTCGCGCCCGGCGTTCGCGGGTGCGCTGCAGGCACTCGTGGACGTGGCGTGCGAACGGCGGCTGCGCCGCGTCGTGTTCGTGGATGCCAGCTTCGAGGGCTGGCCGCTCGACTCGCCGGCGCTGCTGGCCTCGCTCACCACCTTCGTGCGCCAGCCAGGGCGGCAACTGCTGCTGCTCGGGCGCGGCTACGAGGCCTTGCGGCGCCGCAGCCCGCGCCTCGCAGCCTGGCGCCGCACCTGGGCCCATGCGGTGGAGGCCCGACGCCCGATCGACGAGGAGGTCGAGCTGCCCTCGCTGGCGCTCGCAGACCAGGTGCTCATGCTCGCCCTGCACGACCGCGAGCTCGGGCGCGGCCGCGTCCATGCCGTGGGCCCGGAGGTGATCCGCCAAGCCCTCCAGGTTGACGCGTGGGCGCAACGCTCGGTGCCCGACTTCCCCGCGTACACGCTCGGCCTGTGAGCGCGACTTAAGGGATTGCACCTACTCGGGCTATACTCATGGGCTGAGCTTCGGAGCTGGAGGGTCCGGTCTTCGTAGTCTCGCTTCGGCAAGGGCCGCGGCTGCTGTCGGCGCCTGCCTCGACAAGAAATCATCCACCCACCATTCGAGGAATCCCATGAAGAAGTCGCTCCTGCTGGCCTCCCTGGTTGCCGCCGCCGCTCTGGCCGCTTGCGGCAAGAAGCCCGAGCCCGCGCCCGCCCCGGCGCCGGCCCCCGCCGCTGCCCCGGCTCCGGCCCCGGCTGCTTCGCCGGCCGACGCGGGTGCTTCCGCTGCCGCCCCGGCTGCCCCGGCCGCCTCGAAGTAATCCTTCGCGCCGAACGGAAAAGCCGCCCTCGGGCGGCTTTTTCATGTCTCGACGAGAGGCCCGCCACCCGCCTCGCGCGGCGGCGGCGGGCCGGCCGCTCAGCGCAGTTCGCGCTCCAGCGCCCCGACGATGGCGCGGGCGGCGTCGCCCGTCTCGGCTGCGCCCTGGGCGTTCTGCACCGACACGCGGGTCTTGTTGCCCTCGGCCTTGACAAGCACGCGGTAGCGCTCGGGCTTGCCGCTGCGCTCGCCGCCGAAGAAGCGCGAGAAGAAGCCTTCCTCGTCCTTGGGCAGCGTCTTGGGGTCGACCCAGCGCACGAAATACAGGCCGGCGGCACGGTCGCGGTCTTCCACGGTGAAGCTCGAGCGGTCCAGCGCCAGGCCGACGCGGCGCCAGGCGCGGTCGAAGCCTTCGTCGATCTCGAGGGCCGTGGCCGTGGCTGCGGCTGCGGCGCCTGTGGCGCCCGCTGCGGGGGCCACGGGACGTGCGCGTGCCGGCGCCTCGGCCGCAGCGGCGATCGCGGTGCGGGCCGTGTCCTCGCGCGTGCCGAGCTTGACCATCAGCCGGGACAGGTACTCGGCTTCCAGCTGCGGGTCCGGCTGGCGCGGGCGCCACGCGGTGTTGTCCCGCCCCGGCGAGGTGTAGATCTCCTCCATCCCGCGGTGCGTCAGGTACACCTCGGTGCCGCCGGGGGTGCGCTCGATGCGCATGCGGAACTGGTCGCGCTCGCTGCTTGAGTAGGCGAAGTCGAACAGCCGGCCGAGCGCGGAGCGGATGAAATCCTTCGGGATCTTGGCGCGGTTCTCGGCCCAGTTCGTCTCGAGGATGCCCAGCTTGGGCTCGTCCACCGCCACCGTGAAGCCGCGCTCGAGCCAGAACTCGCGCAGCCGCGGCCACAGTTGCTCGGCCGGTGCCGGCACCACGAGCCAGCGCTGGTTGCCCTGGCGCTCGACGCGGATCTCGCCGATGGCCGTCAGGGCGACGGCCGCCGCGGGGGCCGCGGCTCCGCCTGCGGGCACTGCAGCAGCGGCTTGCGTGCCGCTGGCCGTCACGGGCTCGCCGGTCTGGGCGCGGTAGCGGCCGTCGCGGGCGAGCTGGCTCAGGTCGGGCGGCACTTCCAGCGGCCGGGTCTTCGTGCTCTGGGTGCGGTAGTCGGAGTCGTCGCCGCTGAAGAGCTTGCCCACGCTCGAGCAGCCGCTCAGGCACAGGGACGCGGCCAGGGCCACGCCGCACAACTTCAGGGGCCCGCGGGAAGAGGGGAGGGAATGCATCGACAGTCTCTTCAGAGCACGCCGCTGGCGCGAAGCGCGTCGCGGACGGTGGCCTGGCCGGCCTCGGTGAGGTCGGTCAGGGGAAGGCGCAGCGTGGCGCCGCAGCGGCCGAGCTGGGCCAGCGCCCACTTGGTGGGCGCGGGGCTCGGCTCGCAGAACAGGGCGCGGTGCAGCGGCAGCAGCTGCAGGTGCAGCGCGGCCGCGCGCCGCGCATCGCCGGCCACTGCGGCGCGGCACATCTCGGCCATCGCGCGCGGCGCGACGTTGGCCGTGACGCTCACGTTGCCGTGCCCGCCGAGCAGCATCAGCGCCACTGCGGTGCCGTCGTCGCCGGAGTAGATCGAGAACCCCGCCGGCGCCTGCTTGACGAGCCAGGCTGCACGCTCGATGTTGCCGCTGGCTTCCTTGATGCCGACGATGCCGGGCAGCTGAGCCAGACGCAGCGCGGTCTCGGGCTGCATGTCGGCCACCGTGCGCCCGGGCACGTTGTACAGCACCATCGGCAGGTCCACGGCCTCGGCCACGGCGCGGAAGTGCCGGTAGATGCCCTCCTGCGAGGGCTTGTTGTAGTAGGGCACCACCTGCAGCGAGCAGTCCGCACCCACCTGCCTGGCAAAGCGCGTGAGCTCGATCGCCTCGGAGGTGGCGTTCGCGCCGCACCCGGCCATGATCGGCACGCGGCCGGCGGCGTGCTCCACGCTCACGCGGATGATTTCGCAATGTTCCTCCACCGAGACGGTGGGCGACTCGCCCGTGGTGCCGACCACGCCGATGCAGGCCGTGCCCTCGGCCACGTGCCAGTCGATGAGGCGGCGCAGCGCGTCGTAGTCGACGCTGCCGTCCTCGTGCATCGGCGTGACGAGCGCGACGATGC
>JBDKFA010000333.1:0-26733 GCA_039798945.1 Pseudomonadota bacterium | reverse complement strand
CTTGAGTTCGGCCTCGTTGGCACGGTCCTTCTCGGGCGTGCTGCCGCGCGGGCGGGTGCCGGCGATGGGCCGGATGGTGACCGCCGTGCTGCCGTCCTCCCGCCGCTCCTGGCGCACGAGGATCTCCGGCGACGCGCCCACGATCTGGAACTCGCCCATGTCGTAGAAGTACATGTACGGCGAGGGGTTCAGCGAGCGCAGCGCGCGGTACAGCGACAACGGGCTTTCGGTGTAGCGCTTCTTCAGGCGCTGGCCGACCTGCACCTGCATCATGTCGCCCGCGGCGATGTATTCCTTGGCGCGCTGCACCGCGCGCAGATAGTCGGCGCGGTCGAACTCGCGCTCCACCGCGTACGACGGCCCGCGGCGCACGGCCGGGGCGGTGGTGGAAAAGCGCAGCCGGTCCACGAGTTCGCCCAGGCGCCGCTTCGCATGGAACCAGGCCTCGGGCTGCCCGGGGTCGGCGTAGACGATCAGGTACAGCCGCCCCGAAAGGTTGTCGATGACGGCCAGCTCCTCGGTCTGCAGCAGCAGCACATCGGGCGTGGGCACGCCGCCGGGCTTGGCGATGTGCGCCAGGCGCGGTTCCATGTAGCGCACGGCGTCGTAGCCGAAGTAGCCGGCCAGCCCACCGCAAAAGCGCGGCAGTCCGGGGCGCAGCGCCACCTTGAAGCGCGCCTGGTAGGCGGCGATGAAGTCCAGCGGGTTGCCCTCGTGCACCTCGACGACGGCACCGTCGGTGACGACTTCGGTGCGAAAGCCGCTCGCGCGCAGCAGCGTGCGCGCGGGCAGCCCGATGAAGGAGTAGAGGCCAAAGCGCTCGCCACCCACCACGGATTCGAGCAGGAAGCTGTTCGCGCGGCCCGCGGCGAGCTTCAGGTACAGCGACAAAGGGGTCTCGAGGTCGGCGAAGGCCTCGGCCATCAGCGGGATGCGGTTGTAGCCTTGGGCGGCCAGGCTCTTGAATTCGAGTTCGGTGATCATGTCGGGTCCCCGGATGCACAGACCTGCCGGAGGACTCGCACCTGGTCAGGCGCGGGCAGGTTTCGTCGGTGGAGGCGGGCGGTGCGCAACGGGCGCGCACGCCAGCGGTCAGGCGAGCGTCTACGAGCGACGCCAGGGCCAGGCTCCCCGGTCGCGGTCACGACCTGGGCGAGCGGCAAGAAGCCTGCAAGACACGAACATGGCTGCAGTCTAGCAGCCGCTCGCCCCGATCCGCACCGGTGTCCCGGGGGACACGCGCCGACACCGCGGAGCCCAACCGCGACATGCGCCAGCCGGCAGCCCTGTCGGGCCGGCCTAGAGCGGCCGGTCGGACAGCGTGGCCAGGTAGAACCACTCGTGGCCCGGCCGCGCACCCGGGTCCGGGAACACGATGTAGCCCGGCTCGGGCGCACGCACCTCGGTGCCGTCGGCGCGCAGCGCAATCAGTTCGCCTGCAGCCAGCGGGTCGAAGCTCGTCCAGGTGCGCACGAAACGGTCACCCTCGGCGTGACGGTCGATCACCTGGGCCAGGCACAGGCACTCGAAGGGGCCTTGTGGCGGGGCGAGCGGCATGTCCGCCAGGCCCAGCAGCGCAATCGTCTGCCGGATCGCGTGCCACGCCACCTGCGGCGCCGCGGGGTCCTCGTGCTGACCGCATTCGAGCGTGACCGCATAGCCGCCGCGCGAGCGCATGTACTCGGTGGTGCCCACGCCGTAGATCGGGTCCTCGATCGCGGCCGCAGCGGCGGCATCGCCTGCGGCCGCGCGGGCACGCCGGCGCTCGATGCCGCCGGCATAAGAAGTCATCCAGCCGTCCACGATGCGGTTGGGCCCCACGTGCATCGCGAGCTGTGCCTCGGCGTGCTCGTGCGCGAAGGGCTCGAGCGTGCCGGTGTTGTCGGCCGGGCCTCGCAGCACGAAGGCACGCCCGGGGCTGCGAAAGGAGTGCAGGTCCAGCAACACGTCGTGCTCGGCCAGCAGCGGGCACAGCACGTTGGCGATATGGTCCTCGTACTCGCGCGGCTCGGCCACCGGCTGCAGGCGCCGGTTCAGGTTGCGCTCGCCGGGGCGGCGTGCATGCGCGTAGGCCAGCGGGTTGCACACCGGCACGAAGCTCACGCTGCCACGCACGATCTCGAACTCGCCGCGCACGAGTTCACCGACGACGCGCTCGATCCCGCGCGTGCCGCAGGTCTCGTTGCCATGCACGGCACCGGTCACGATGAGCCTCGGGCCCGGCTCGAGGCCGTGGAAGCGATGGACCTGCAGGTGGCGGATGGCCCCCTGGGGATGCAGCAGGGAAGATGCGTCGGACATGGGCAGGCAAGCGGGCAACGGGCGAGGTGGGGCCACAAGACGAAGGGGCCCGAGGGGCCCCTTGCATCAGCAGGCGGCCCCTCGCAGGGCCGCCGCCTCTGGCGTCAGAAGAACTTGTACTCGACCCCGAACTGGAACGAGCGGCCACGCGGGTCGGCCACGCGGGGCTCCCACGAGCTGCCCGCGCCGGTGTTCGTGTCCTGCGCATTGGAGAACGGCGGGTCGGTGTCGAACAGGTTCTTGATGCCGAACAGCAGCGTCGTGTTGCGGATGCCGGTGTAGGCCACGCTTGCGCCGAAGATGCCGTAGGGCTTGACCACGGGGTCCCAGGCTGCGGGCGTGAAGCTCGCATTCACGCCCGGCGGCACGTAGCCGGCGTAGCCGCCGCGGTACAGGTGGTTGACCGTGCCCGTCCACGCCCCTTGCGAGTAGGAGACGAAGGCAGTGTGCTTCCAGCGGATGCCGAGGTCGCCCGCGCGCGTGAAGACACCGACCTCGCTGGCGCCGAAGGGCACACCCGGAACCAGGCGCGACTTCTTCTCGAGCAGGTAGGAGATGTCCAGCCCGGCATCCACGCGGCCGCCGGCCACGCGACCGTTGCCGCGCAGGCTCACCTCCAGGCCCTTCGTGCGCGTCTCGCCGGCGTTGATCCAGCGCTGGTCGATCTGCACGATGTTGCCCGCCGCATTGCGGATGAAGCGGTCCTTGAAGAGCGCGTAGTTGGCCAGCAGGCCCGTGGCGCCGGTGATGGACAGCGACTGGATCGTGCCGTCACGCTCGATGCTCCACCAGTCCACGGTGGCGCTGAACTGCGGCATCGGCTGCCACACGAAGCCCAGCGAGGACATCGTCGCGTTCTCCGGGCCGAGGTCGGGCTTGCCGCCGAAGAGCGTGTTGAAGGTGATCGCGTTGCAGGGGCTGCCGGGCGTGGTGTTCACCACGAGCGACGGGCACTTCTCGGGGTCGACGATACCCACGCCCGTGTAGGGCGACTCGGTCACGCCGTTGAAGAGCTGGTTGAAGGTCGGGACACGGAAGCCGGTGCTGTAGGAGCCGCGCACCAACAGCTTGTCGTTGGGCACCCAGCGCACCGAGGCCTTGGGGTTGCTCGTGCTGCCGAAGCCCGTGTAGTTGTCCTGGCGACCCGACAGGTTGAGCTCCAGGCCCTTGGCCAGCGGCACGATCACCTCCGCGAAGACGGCACGGATGTCGCGCTTGGCTCCCGCCAGGGCGTTCACGTTGTCGAAGGGAGCGTTGAAGACCCAGGTGTTGATGTCGCTGGTGTTGACGCCCTGGTTGCCGTCGAACCTGTACTTCTCGGTGCGTGCATCCACCCCAACGGCCGCGAGCACCTCGCCGGCAGGCAGCTTGAACAGCGGCCCGGAGGCGGTGGCGTCCGTCTGCGTCATCGAGAACTTGCCGCCGTACAGCTGCACGCCGCGTGCGGAGATGGCCTCCAGCGCGCTCGTGGCGGCTGCGGTCTGCGACTCGCCGGCCAGCAAGAAGGGATTGAGCACCCCTGTGTTGATCAGGTTCGCGAACGGCCTCCAGTAGTGGTACCCGCTGCCCAGCGTCGACTTGCTCTGGCTCTCGGCTGTGGAAGCCCCGACCCGGTAGTCCCAGCCGCCAAAGGGCAGCGGGCCCTCCATGGCCACGAGGTAGCGGGAGGTGTCCGTGCGGGTCTCGATCTCGCGCGGACCGCAGGCCATGCAGCGCCAGCGGAAGGCCAGCGGCAGGCCGCGGTTGACGGCCAGTTCCGGGAAGGCGCCGACCAGCGCATTGAAGACGCGGTCGTACCCCGCACCGGTGCTCGGGTAGGCGAGCCCGGCGAAGGGGCTCGGCGTCGTGGTGCCGTTGGGCAGCGTGATCGTGGCGGTGGCGCTGCCGCTGGAGATCTGGTTGTGCGAGAACTCCTTGGCCGAGTCGGAACGGCCCAGCACCGCTTCGCCGACCAGCTGGTGCTGCCCGAGCTTGAAGGTGCCGCGCAGCACGAGGTTGGTGTTGGTGACGGGTTGCTGGATGACCGCGGCCTTGCCGTTGTCCCAGGCGCAACCGAACTGCGCGCCCGCGCCGGCGGCCCAGATCTTCTCGTCGTACGGCCCCATGTCGGGCTGCGAGGCGCAACCCGCCTGACCGGGCAGGTCGAGGGTGTTCACGCCGTTGAGCGTGACCCCGTTGAACAGTGGGCCCGTGGCCGGGTTGGTCTGCCCCGGACGCGTGAGGGCGGTGCGCAAGCCGGCGATGGCGAACAGCGTGGCATAGGGAGCCCCGCGGGTGTCGGGCGACAGGCCGCGATCGGCCTGGAAGGTGTTCACGAAATCCCGGTCGGAGCCGCGCAGCTTCTTGTGGTCGGACACGGCGAGGGTGGCCAGCACGTTGAAACCGTTGCGGTCGAGATCGCCAATTCCGCCCACGAGGTTGCCGCGCAGGATGTCGCCGCCTCCGGCTTGCGTGACGTCGGCCGTGGCGGCAGCCCGCAGGCCGGTGAAGTTGCGCCGCAGGATGAAGTTGATCACGCCACCGATCGCATCGGTGCCATAGATCGAGGAGGCGCCGTCCTTGAGCACCTCCACACGCTCCACCGCGGCAAACGGAATCTGGTTGAGGTCGACCACGCCGCCGTTCAGGCCGTGCGCCGCCACGCGCCGGCCGTTGAGCAGCACGAGCGTGGCGCTCGAGCCCTGCCCGCGCAGGTTGGCCGATGTCGCGCCGTTGTTGCCACGCGCCTGGCCCGAGACGACATCGGCGTTGCTGGCCAGGTTGTCCAGCCCGTTGCCGTTGAAGTTCAGCACCGAGATCAGCTGCTCGGCGCTCAGGATGCCCTGGCGGTCGAGCTCCTCGCGCGTGATGACCTGCACCGGCAATGCGCCTTCGGTGGCGATCCGCTTGATGCTCGAGCCGGTGATCTCCACGCGCTGCGCGGGCGCCGCAGTCTGCGCCAGCGCCGGCACGGCAAGTCCGGCCGCAGCGATGGCCGCGACGATCGGTGTCAACTTCATCGAATAGCTCCTCTTAGGGTTTACCGCAGTGTCGTGTTCCCCTGACACCCGCAGCAATCCGGGAAAGCCTGGGTTGTGGGCTCTTGCCGACACCCCGATGCCGGGACGGTCAGCCGGCGCCGCATGACGTGAACGGTGGCACGGATGGTGACCCGCAGCAGCCGTCCCCCTTGCTTGCCACGCCGCGGCAACCGGCGCACACTGGGTCGCCCCGGAGCTGCGGTCGGCCGTGCTGCCGCTGTCCCGCCCCATCGAAAGGAGATCCCATGAACCTGACGATCACCGGCCACCACCTCGAGGTCACGCCGGCGCTGCGCGAGTATGTCCAGGCCAAGCTTGGCCGGGTCACCCGGCACTTCGACCAGGTCGTCGACATCCATGTGCGCCTGTCGGTGGAAAACCTGCGCGAGAAGGAGCGCCGCCAGAAGGCAGCGGTGACGGTGCACGTGAAGGGCCGGGACATCTCCATCGAGCAGGCGCACGAGGACCTGTACGCTGCCATCGACGAGCTGGCCGACAAGCTCGACCGCCAGGTCGTGCGCCACAAGGACCGCCTGCAGGACCACCACCACATGGCCACCAAGCGGGCCGGTGCCGAACTCGGCGGCTGAGCCGCCGGGCGGCGGCCGACGCGCGGCTGGCGAGTTCCTATAATGGCGGGTTTCCCCTTGGGCGCCATCGCACGACCCTGCGGGGTCGCAGCCATCGAGGGCCGCCTGCCATGAACCGTCTGTCCGCCATCCTGCCCGCCAGCAACGTGCTGGTGAATGTGGACGCTTCGAGCAAGAAGCGGGTGTTCGAGCAGGCCGGGCTCCTGTTCGAGAACCAGCACACGATCGCGCGCGGAGTCGTCACCGACAGCCTGTTCGCGCGCGAGCGCCTGGCCTCCACGGGCCTCGGTCACGGGGTGGCCATTCCGCACGGGCGCATCAAGGGCCTGAAGAACCCGCTCGCGGCAGTGCTGCGCGTGCAGCAGCCCATCGCCTTCGAAGCCCCGGACGACGAGCCGGTGTCGCTGCTGATCTTCCTGCTCGTGCCGGAGGCCGCCACGCAGCGCCACCTGGAGATCCTCTCCGAGATCGCGGAGATGTTGTCCGACCGCACGCTGCGCGAGCGCCTGAAGAGCGAGCCCGAGGCAGCCGTGCTGCACCAGCTGATCGCCGACTGGCAGCCGCTGAAGTCCGTGGCCTGAGCATCGGCGGCCGATGAAGCCGAGCTCCATCAGCGCCGAGGCCCTGTTCGAGGCGCATCGCGAGGCGCTGCGCTGGGAGTGGGTGGCCGGCCACGCGCACCCGGAGCGCCGATTCGACGATGCGGCGATTCGCGACGCTCGCTCGGCTGCCGACCTGATCGGCTACCTCAACTACATCCACCCCTACCGGGTGCAGATCGTCGGCCGGCGCGAAGTGCCCTACCTCAGCGAGGGTACCAGCGAGGACATCGAGCGCCGCATCTCGCGCATCGTGACCCTCGAGCCGCCGGTGCTCATCGTTGCCGACGGTGAGCACCCGCCCGAGCGGCTGACGGCCATGTGCGACCGCGCGGAGATCCCCCTCTTCGTCACCCAGGAGTCGGCCGGGCAGGTGATCGACGTCGTGCGCGCCTACCTTGGCGAGTTGTTCGCCGAGCGCACCACGCGCCACGGGGTGTTCATGGACATCCTCGGCGTGGGCGTGCTGATCACTGGCGAGTCGGGCCTGGGAAAGAGCGAACTCGGGCTGGAGCTCGTCTCGCGCGGACATGGCCTGGTGGCCGATGACGCGGTCGACCTGTACCGCGTGTCGCAGAACGCGATCGATGGGCGCTGCCCGGAACTGCTGATGAACCTGCTGGAGGTGCGCGGCATCGGGCTGCTGGACATCAAGGCGATCTTCGGCGAGACGGCGGTGCGCCGGAAGATGCGGCTGAAGCTGATCGTGCACCTGGTGCGCAAGGAGACGCTGGAGCGCGACTTCGAGCGCCTGCCCTACGAGCCGCTGCACGAGGAGGTGCTCGGCCTGCCCGTGCGCAAGGTCGTGATCGCGGTGGACGCCGGGCGCAACCTGGCGGTGCTGGTGGAAGCGGCGGTGCGCAACACCATCTTGCAACTGCGCGGCATCGACACCTACCGCGACTTCGTCGAACGCCACCAGAAGGCGCTGCAGCAGGCTGCGGACAGCCGCCCTCGCCGCGCCTGAGCCGCAGCCGAGCGGCCGCGCTCTGCTCAACGCGGCCGGTGCGGGCAGTCGGCCTTCGTGCAATGGCCGTACAGCGCAAGCGCGTGGTCCTGCAAGGCGAAGCCGCGTGCGGCTGCCACCTCGCGCTGGCGGCGCTCGATCTCCGCGTCGTAGAACTCCTCCACCAGGCCGCAGCTCAGGCACACGAGGTGGTCGTGGTGCTCGCCGCGGTCGAGCTCGAAGACGGCCTTGCCGGCTTCGAAGTTGCTGCGCCGCAGCAACCCCGCCTGCTCGAACTGCATCAGGACCCGGTACACGGTGGCCAGGCCGATGTCGGAGCCCTCGGCCAGCAAGGCGCGGTAGACGTCCTCGGCGGCCAGATGGCGCCGGGACGCGCGCTCGAAGACCTCCAGGATCTTCAGCCGCGGCAGCGTGGCCTTCAGCCCGCTGCTCTTGAGTTCCTCGGCTCGGTTCATCTGCTGGGGGGCCCGCGGCCGCACCTGCGGCTGTCCGGGGTGGACGGCTAGAATGGTTCGATGATATCGACGAAGTCGTTCCCCCCGCGCGCCGGGGCCATGCGGGTCACGCGCGCAGACGGCGCCGGACACGCGGCCGGACACGCCCGCAGTGCATGGGCTTGGGGTGCCGGTCTGGCCGCGGTGCTGCTGACCCTGACCGGCTGCACCACCCGCACGCTGCCTACGGATGCCTTCCTGGGCCTGGTCACGCCCTACCGGATCGACATCGTGCAGGGCAACGTCATCACCCAGGAGGCCGTTGCGGCCCTGCGGCCGGGCATGACCCGCATGCAGGTCAGCGACATCCTGGGCTCGCCGATGCTCGCCGACCCCTTCCACCGCGACCGCTGGGACTACCTCTTCACGATCCGCCGCCCCGGCACGCCCGCGCAGCGCTACAGCGTGGTGGTGCGTTTCGACGGCGAGCGCATGCGCGCCGTGGAGGCTCCGGCGGACCTTCCTACCGAGAACCAGTTCGTGGCCTCGATCGTTCCTCCCGCGCGCCGCAGCGGGCCGGCACCGGTGCTCGAATTGACCCCCGCACAACTGCAGGCGCTGCCCGTGCCGCGCGCGGCCGAAACGCCTGCTGCCGCGCCTGCGGGCCCGACACGCAGCTACCCGCCGCTGGAGCGGCCCTGACCATGCCGCTGCGCATCGCCGTGGCCGGCGCCGGCGGGCGCATGGGCCGCACGCTGGTCGAGGCCGTCTGCGCGCACGAGGCGATGCAGCTCACCGGGGCCCTGGACGTGCCCCACAGCCCCTCGGTCGGCCGCGACGCCGCAGCCTTTGCCGGCCAGACGAGCGGCGTCGTCGTCACGGCCGACATCGAGGCGGGGCTGCGCGACGCGCAGGTGCTGATCGACTTCACACGCCCGGAAGGCACGATGGCCCACCTGGCGGCGTGTGCGCGCCTGGGCGTGCGCGCGGTGGTGGGCACGACGGGCTTCGATGCAGGGCAGCGCGAGGCCATTGCGGCGTTCGCCCAGCGCACCGGCATCGTGCTGTCGCCGAACATGAGCGTGGGCGTGAATGTCGTGCTCAAGCTTCTCGAACAGGCCGCGCGCGCCTTGCCCTCGGGCTACGACATCGAGATCGTCGAGGCGCACCATCGCCACAAGGTCGATGCGCCGAGCGGCACCGCGCTCAAGATGGGCGAAGTCATCGCACGCGCGCTAGGCCGCGAGCTGCGCGACTGCGCCGTGATGGGGCGCCGCGGCGTGACCGGTGAGCGCGAGCCTTCCTCGATCGGCTTTGCCAGCGTGCGCGGCGGCGACATCGTGGGCGACCACACGGTGCTATTCGCCGGTGCCGGCGAGCGCATCGAGATCACGCACCGCAGCACGAGCCGCTCCGGCTACGCCGAGGGCAGCCTGCTGGCCGCGCGCTTCGTGGGCACGCGCGCGACGGGTCTCTTCGGCATGGAGGACGTGCTCGGCCTGTGACGGGCACCGGGCAGGAGGCGGACGGGCATGGACGGGCTGAGCGCTTTCTTCGCGCGCACCGACGCCGTGGGCGCCACGGTGGCGGCGGTGCTGCTGGCGATGTCGATCTCGGGCTGGGTCGTGATCGTGTGGAAGGCGGTGGTGCTGCGCCGCGCCCTCGTGGACACGCGGCGCGCCGTGCCGGCGTTCTGGGATGCCCTGAACTGGGAGGAAGGCCGCGCACGCCTGGGCGGTCTGGACCGCGAGCGCGTGCTGCTGCCGCTGGTCGAGGCGGCGCTGCAAGCCCCCGCAGCAGGCACGCTGCAGACCCGCGCCGACCTGGCCTCGCAACTCACCCGCCGGCTGCGCGACGCCCTTCAGGGCAGCCTCGCCACCCTGCAGTTCGGGCAGGTGCTGCTGGCCTCGATCGGCAGCACGGCCCCGTTCGTCGGGCTCTTCGGCACGGTCTGGGGCATCTACCAGGCCCTGGCCGGAATCGGCGCAGCCGGTGCGTTCACGATCGACCGCGTCTCCGGGCCGGTGGGCGAGGCGCTGGTCATGACCGCCGCCGGGCTGGCGGTGGCCATTCCTGCGGTGCTGGCGTACAACCTGTACGGCAAGTGGCTCGGCACCTGCGAGGCGCGCCTGGAGGGATTCGCGCACGACCTGCGCGAGACGCTGCTCGATGCCCGGCGCGATGCAGATGGGCACGATGGGCGCGCAGCCGGGTCCCGGGACTGAGACGCAAGCAGCCGCACGAGGAGCAGCCACGATGAGCTTCGGACGCCTGGCATCGCGCAGCGGCCCCGCGCCGATGAGCGAGATCAACATGACGCCGCTCATCGACGTGATGCTCGTGCTGCTCGTGATCTTCATCGTCTCTGCGCCGCTCATGGCCTCCAGCCTGCGCCTGGACCTGCCGCGTGCCGAGGGCGCCACGCCGAGCGAGGCTGCGCAGTCGATCGCGCTGGCCATCGACGAGCAGGGCACGCTCTTCGTCGGGGACACGCCCGTGGACCGCGATACCCTGGCGGCGCGTGTGCGCGAGGCCGCGCGGGTCAACCCCGGCACCGAGGTGCAGCTGCGCGCAGACAGCCGCGTGCCCTACGGACGGGTGGCCGAGGTGATCGGCCTGGTGCAGGACGCCGGGCTGCGTCGCATCGGCTTCGTCACGGCCCACGCAGCGGGCACGGCACCGGCCTCGGCGCCGAGATAGGGCCTCCTACAATCCGGCGGATGCACGAGAAGTACGTTCCCGCCGAAGTCGAAACCGCCGCCCGCGCGCACTGGGATGCCACCGACGCCTACCGCGTCGTGGAGGACACCTCGCGCCCGAAGTTCTACGCCTGCTCGATGCTGCCCTACCCCAGCGGCAAGCTGCACATGGGGCACGTGCGCAACTACACCATCAACGACATGCTGACCCGTCATCTGCGGATGAAGGGCTACAACGTGCTGATGCCCATGGGCTGGGACGCCTTCGGGTTGCCGGCGGAAAACGCGGCGATGAAGAACCGCGTGCCGCCTGCGCAGTGGACCTACTCGAACATCGCCCACATGAAGGGGCAGATGCAGGCGATGGGCCTGGCCATCGACTGGTCGCGCGAGGTCGCCACCTGCTCGCCGGCGTACTACAAGTGGAACCAGTGGCTGTTCCTGCGCATGCTCGAGGCGGGCATCGCCGAGCGGCGCACGCAGGTCGTGAACTGGGACCCGGTGGACCAGACCGTGCTCGCCAACGAGCAGGTGATCGACGGTCGCGGCTGGCGCTCGGGCGCGCCGGTGGAAAAGCGCGAGATCCCGGGCTACTACCTGAAGATCACGCGCTACGCCGACGAACTGCTCGAGCACGTGCAGCACCGCCTGCCGGGTTGGCCCGAGCGCGTGAAGCTGATGCAGGAGAACTGGATCGGGCGCAGCGAGGGCGTGCGCTTCGCCTTCCCGCATGCGATCCGCGGCGAGGACGGCGAAGCGCTGCAGGGCGGGCGCCTGTACGTCTTCACGACACGCGCGGATACGATCATGGGCGTGACGTTCTGCGCGGTCGCGCCCGAGCATCCGCTGGCGGCCCATGCGGCGCGCACGAACCCCGAGGTGGCCGCCTTCATCGAGGCCTGCAAGGCCGGCGGCACGACCGAGGCGGAACTGGCGACGCAGGAGAAGAAGGGCGTGCGCACGGGGCTGCAGGTCACGCACCCGCTGTCGGGCGAGGCGGTGGACGTGTGGGTGGGCAACTACGTGCTGATGGGCTACGGCGACGGCGCGGTGATGGGCGTGCCCGGGCACGACGAGCGCGACTTCGCCTTCGCGCTGAAGTACGGCCTGCCGATCCTGCAGGTGGTGCAGGTGGCGGGCGAGCCCCACTACGACTGCACACGCTGGCAGGAGTGGTATGCGGACAAGTCGCGCGGCGTGGTCGTCAATTCCGGTCCGTACAACGGCCTCGCCTACGCGGCGGCCGTGGATGCAGTGGCGCACGATCTCGCGGCGCGCAGCCTGGGCGAGAAGAAGACGACCTGGCGGCTGCGCGACTGGGGCATCAGCCGCCAGCGCTACTGGGGCACGCCGATCCCGATCATCCACTGCCCCGAGCATGGCGCAGTGCCGGTGCCCGAGAAGGACCTGCCGGTGGTGCTGCCGGAGGACTGCATCCCCGACGGCAGCGGCAACCCGCTGAACAAGCGCGCCGACTTCCTGGCCTGCAAGTGCCCGCTGTGCGGCGCCGACGCGCGGCGCGAGACGGACACGATGGACACCTTCGTGGACTCGTCGTGGTACTTCATGCGCTACTGCGACCCGCACCTGGACGGCGCGATGGTGGGCGACGGCACGCGCTACTGGATGCCGATGGACCAGTACATCGGCGGCATCGAGCACGCGATCCTGCACCTGCTGTACGCGCGCTTCTGGACCAAGGTGATGCGCGACCTGAAGCTCGTGCAGGTCGACGAGCCCTTCACCAAGCTGCTCACGCAGGGCATGGTGCTCAACCACGTCTACTCGCGCCGGGGTGACAAGGGCGGCATCGAGTACTTCTGGCCGCACGAAGTGGAGAACACCTTCGATGCCTCGGGCAAGGTGGTGGGCGCGCGGCTGAAGGCCGACAAGGGCGAGTTGCCCGCGGGCACGGCGGTGGACTACGAGGGCGTGGGCACGATGTCCAAGTCCAAGAACAACGGCGTGGACCCACAGGAGCTGATCGACCGCTATGGTGCGGACACGGCGCGGCTGTTCGTGATGTTCGCCTCGCCGCCGGAGCAGACGCTCGAGTGGAACGACGCGGGCGTGGAAGGCGCGCACCGCTTCCTGCGCCGGCTGTGGGGCAGCGCGGCGCGGCTCGCGCCGCTGCTGCAGCGTGCCACCTCGGGCGACCTCAGCGGCGCGGCGCTGCGCGAGGCGGCCAAGGGGCTGCGCCGCGAGGTGCACCTCGTGCTGCGGCAAGTCAGCTACGACTACGAACGCATGCAGTACAACACCGTGGTGTCGGGCTGCATGAAGCTGCTCAACGCACTGGAAGCGTTCGACACGGACGGCAGCGACGGCGATGCGGCCGTGCTGGCCGAAGGGGTGTCGGTGCTGCTGCGCGCCCTGTACCCGGCCTGCCCGCACGTGACCTGGGTGCTCTGGCGCGACCTAGGCTTCGCGCGGGCGGCTGGCGAGTTGCTGGACGCGCCCTGGCCGCAGGTGGACGAGTCGGCGCTGGTGCAGGACGAGGTCGAGCTCGTGCTGCAGGTCAACGGCAAGCACCGCGGCGTGCTGCGCGTGCCGGCGCAGGCGAGCCGCGAGCAGATCGAGCAGGCGGCGGCTGCCAGCGCTGAAGTGGCGCGCTTCACCGAGGGACGCGCGGTGCGCAAGATCGTGGTCGTGCCCGGCCGTCTCGTCAACGTCGTGGCCTGACAGGGCACCGTCATGGCGACTCAGGGTCGCGCGAGGCGGCTGTTCCTCGGAACGACGGCAGCGGCGCTGGCGAGCCTGGGGACAGGTGTGCTCACGGGCTGCGGTTTTCAGCTGCGCCGGCCGACGCCGATGCCCTTCTCGCGCCTGGCCCTGCAAGGCTTCGCCCCGCGCTCGGCGCTGGCCGAGGACCTGCGGCGAGCCCTGAGCCCGTCGGTGCAGATCGAGGAGGCGCCCGAACGGGCCGAGGTGGTGCTGGTGGCCCTGGAGGACACGGTGCGGCGCAGCATCGTCGCCTCCACCGCCACCGGCCAGGTGCGCGAGCTGCAGCTGCGGCTGGAGTTCGGCTTCCGGGTGGCCACGCCGGCAGGCCTCGCGCTCGCGCCCCCCGCCCGGCTCGTGCTGGCGCGCGACCTCAGCTTCAGCGAGACGGCCGCCCTGGCCAAGGAGCTGGAGGAGGCGCAGCAACTGCGCGAGATGCGCGCCGACATCGTCTCGCAGGTGCAGCGTCGCCTGGCGAGCGTGCGCCTGGCCGCCCGCTGAGCACGACAGCCGCAGCGGCACGCGATGCAACTTCGGCTCGAGCAGCTCGACGCCCACCTGGCCCGCGGCATGCGGGCGGCCTACACCGTGGTCGGTGACGAGCCGCTGCTGGCACAGGAAGCCTGCGACGCGATCCGCGCCGCCGCACGCGCGCAGGGCGCGACCGAGCGCGAGGTGTTCCACGTGGCAGGTGCCCACTTCGACTGGAGCGGGGTACACGGGGCGGCTCATGCGATGAGCCTGTTCGCCAGTGCCCGCGTGATCGAGATCCGCGTGCCCTCGGGCAAGCCGGGCAAGGAAGGGTCGGAGGCGCTGCAAAGGCTGGCAGGTGCGGTGCCCGAGGGCGTCACGCTGCTGGTCGTGCTGCCGCGGCTGGAAGCCACCGCCTGGAAGAGCGGCTGGTTCGCCGCCCTCGACGCCGCGGGCGTGGTGCTGCGCGCCGACCCCGTCGAGCGGCCCGCCCTGCCGGCGTGGATCGCGCAGCGCCTGGCACGGCAGGGCCAGCGCGTGCGCGAAGGCGAGGAAGGGCAGCGCACGCTCGCGTTCTTTGCCGACCGCGTCGAAGGCAACCTGCTGGCGGCGCACCAGGAGATCAGCAAGCTCGCGCTGCTGCACCCGGCCGGCGAGCTGAGGTTCGAGCAGGTCGAGGCCGCGGTGCTCGACGTCGCGCGCTACGACGTGCGCCAGCTGTGCGAGGCGGTGCTCGACGGGCAGGCCGGGCGGGCGCTGCACATCCTGGAGGGGCTGCGCGCCGAGGGCGAGTCGGCGGTGACGGTGCACTGGCAGCTGGCCGATGACCTGCGGGCGTTGCGCCGGGTGCGCAGTGCACTGGACACCGGCCGCCCGCTGCCGCTGGCCTTGCAGGAAGCGCGGGTGTGGGGCGCGCGCCAGCGGGCCATCGAGCGGGCCGTGCCGCGCCTGCGCGCGACGGCGCTCGCACGCCTCGTTGCTGCTGCAAGCACCTGTGACGGAGTCGTCAAGGGCCTGCGCCGCCCGGACTGGCCCGCCGACGCCTGGGATGCCTTGCGCCATCTGGTGGGCATGACGCTGCGGGCCGGGGCACCGGGGCGCCGCCCGCGCCCGGGCCCGCGTCAGTAGCCGCGCCCGCGGTGCACGAGGTGCCGCGCCGGCTCGCCGCGTGCGGCGCGCAACAGGTTGTCGGCGACGACGCCAGCGGCGCTGCGGCGGTCGGTCAAGGCGGCCACATGCGGCAGCACGGTGACCCGCGCATGGCGCCAGTACCGATGCTCCGGGGCAAGGGGTTCGGCCGGGAACACATCGAGCACCGCATGGCCCAGGTGCCCGTCGTCCAGCGCGCGCAGCAAGTCCGCTTCGACCACATGGGCGCCGCGCGCAAGGTTCAGCAGCGCCGCCCCGCGCGGCATGGTGGCGAGAAAACGGGCATCGATCAGGCCCCGGGTGCGTGCGGTGAGAGGCAGCAGGTTCACGACCACCTGGGCCTGCGCCAGTGCGGGCCAGAGGGCCGGCCAGCCGTGCAAACGGCGGACGCCATCCTGCGCGGCCGATGGGTCGGGAGGGACGCCGGCCCCGGACACCGCGCCGCTGGACCAACCGTTCACCGGGTAGCCGAGCGCGGCCAGCGCGCGCGCAGCAGTTCCACCCATCTCGCCCATGCCGAGCACGAGCACCGGCACCTCTTCGGCGCGGCGCTGCGCGTGCTGCAGCCAGCGTGCCTCGGCCTGCTGGCGCGCGTAGGTGAAGAAGCCCCGGTGCACGGCGAGCGTCGCCCACACGACGGTCTCGGCCATCGCGCGCGTCATCATGGGGTCGACCATGCGGGCGATCGGCACGTCGGGGGGCAGCGTCGGATCGTCCAGGAGCCGGTCCACCCCCGCCCACAGCGACTGGATCAGGCGCAGCCCGCGCAGGCCCTGCAGGGCCCCGGGCGGCGGGTTGGCAACCACCGCCACGTCGATGGACGCACCCGGCTCGGCGGCCACATGCCAGGCCACGCCGCCGCACGCCGCGCGCAATGCCTCGTGCCACGCCTCGCGCTCGGCCACGTCCCACTGGCCGACCAGCAACACCTGCAGCGGGTTGTCGCGGGTGCGCTGCGGGGCCATCTCAGGACGCCTCAGGAGCCTGCGCGAGTTGCGCGAGGCGTTGCAGCACCACGCCCACCGTCTGCGCCCGCACGTCGGCGCGCCCCCCTTGCAGCTGCAGGCGCTGCGCCTGGCTCTCCTCGCCCCGGCAGCACCAGCCGAGCCAGACCGTGCCCACCGGCTTGTCGGGCGTGGCGCCACCCGGCCCGGCAATGCCGGTGACGGACACCGCGAGGTCCGCCCCCGAGCGGGCGATGGCACCCTCGGCCATGGCGCGCGCGACGGGTGCGCTGACGGCGCCGTGGGCATCGATCAGCGCGCGCGGGACACCCAGCAGCTCATGCTTGGCCTCGTTGCTGTAGGTGACGAATCCCCGGTCGAACCACTCGCTGGAGCCGGCCACCGCCGTGCAGGCGGCAGCCACGAGCCCGCCGGTGCAGCTCTCGGCCGTGGCCAGCCGCCAGTTGCGCGCGCGCAGCCGCACCGCCAGCGCGTGGACATCGGCCTCCCAACCCTCGGGCAGGAACAGCATCGGGGCGCCAGGCACAGGCGCGGGGCCGGTCGAGACCAGGGGGGCCTGGGAAGCCTTGGAAGGGATGTCGGGTGCCACTATTCGGTGCCCTGCGGGGGTGCTGCGGGGGTGCTGCGGGGGTTCTGCCGCCTCAGCCGGCGAAGTGATCGAACCCGGCCAGGTGCGCGAGCGCCGCGGCCGACCAGGGTACCCCTTGCGCATCGAGCACCCGCAGGCCCGCCTGCGCGCCCACGATCCGACCCACGGGAGTGACCGGTACACCCGCCTGTGCCGCGGCGCGTCGGACATCCTCCTGGGCGGAGCCGGCGGCCGTGAAGAGCAGCTCGTAGTCATCGCCGCCTGCCAGCGTGCACAGCGTCTGCAACGCCTCGGGTTGCCCAGCGAGCAGCGCGCTGCGCGGCACGGCCTCGGCACGCAGCTCGGCGCCGACGCCCGAACGCTCCAGGATGTGGCGCAGGTCGCCCAGCAGACCGTCGCTGACGTCGATGGCGGCGCTGGCCACGCCGCGCAGCGCCTGGCCCAGCGCCACGCGCGGCTCGGGCAACTCCATGGCGCGCCGCGCCGCCTCGAAGCCGGCCGCCTCCAGCGCCACGGCCCCGCGAAAGCCCTCGAGGGCGAGCCGCGCATCGCCCAGGCTGCCGCTGACCCAGAGCGTGTCGCCCACCCGCGCACCGCTGCGGCGCAGCGCCGCGCCCGCGGGTACCTCGCCGAAGACCGTGACGGTCAGGGTCAGCGGGCCTGCCGTGGTGTCGCCCCCCACGAGCGCGATGCCCGAGCGCTCGGCCAGCGCGCGCATGCCGCGCGCCAGCCCGGCCAGGAACGCCTCGTCCACGCGCGGCATCGACAGGGCCAGCGTGAAGGCGAGCGGCCGCGCACCGCAGGCCGCCAGGTCACTCAGGTTGACGGCCAGCGCCTTGTGGCCCAGGCGCTCGGCAGGCACCGTGGACAGGAAGTGGCGCCCCTCGACCAGCATGTCGGTGGAGACGGCCAGCTCCATGCCGGCGCGAGGCGCCAGCAACGCGCAGTCGTCCCCCACGCCGAGCACGACCCCCTCGCGAGCGCCGTGCGGCCAGGTGAAGTACCGGCCGATGAGTTCGAATTCGCCCAGCGCCATCGGAATTGCCTGCACGGCACGCAAAGGAGACTGCACGGGATTATCGTCTGCACCCCCCTGCCTACAATCCCGAGGACCACGGCCCACACCGCGAGTCCCCCGCGACCCTCCCGCGAACCCCCATTGCGCCGACCATGAGCCACCCCGAAGACAAGCGCGCCGAACTGCGCCGCGCCGCCCTCGAATACCACGAGTTCCCGACGCCGGGCAAGGTGGCGATAGCGCCCACCAAGCAGTTGACGAACCAGCGCGACCTTGCGCTCGCGTACTCGCCCGGCGTGGCGGCGGCGTGCGAGGAAATCGTCGCCGACCCGGCGAACGCCTACCGCTACACCTCGCGCGGCAACCTCGTGGCGGTGGTCACGAACGGCACCGCCGTGCTCGGGCTCGGCGACATCGGGCCGCTGGCGGCCAAGCCGGTGATGGAGGGCAAGGGGGTGCTCTTCAAGAAGTTCGCCGGCATCGACGTCTTCGACCTGGAGATCGCCGAGAAGGACCTGGACAAGCTCGTGGACATCATCGCGGCGCTGGAACCCACCTTCGGCGGCGTGAACCTGGAAGACATCAAGGCTCCGGACTGCTTCTACGTCGAGCGGCGACTGCGCGAGCGCATGAGCATCCCGGTGTTCCACGACGACCAGCACGGCACGGCGATCGTCGTCGGTGCGGCGCTGCTCAACGGGTTGAAGGTGGTGGGCAAGGGCATCCGCGAGGTCAAGCTCGTCACCTCCGGCGCGGGAGCCGCAGCACTCGCCTGCCTGAACCTGCTCGTCAAGCTCGGCGTGCCGCGCGAGCACATCTGGGTGACGGACCTGGCCGGCGTGGTGTGGAAAGGCCGCACCGAGCTGATGGACCCGGACAAGGCCGAGTTCGCGCAAGCCACCGACGCGCGCACGCTGGCCGAGGTGATCGAGGGCGCGGACGTGTTCCTCGGGCTGTCGGCCGCAGGCGTGCTCAAGCCGGAGATGGTGCGCAAGATGGCACGCGCGCCGCTGATCTTCGCGCTGGCCAACCCGACGCCGGAGATCATGCCCGAGGAGGTGCGCTCGGTGCGCGAGGACGCGATCATGGCCACGGGGCGCACCGACTACCCGAACCAGGTCAACAACGTGCTGTGCTTCCCGTACATCTTCCGCGGGGCCCTGGACTGCGGCGCGACGACGATCAACGACGCGATGGAGATCGCCGCGGTGCATGCGATCGCCGCGCTCGCGCAGGCCGAGCAGAACGACGTCGTGGCCTCGGCCTACGCGGGGGCGACGCTGAACTTCGGGCCCGAGTACCTGATTCCCAAGCCTTTCGACCCGCGCCTGATGATGCGCATCGCACCCGCCGTGGCGCGCGCAGCCGCCGAGTCGGGCGTGGCACGCCGCCCGATCACCGACTGGGACGCCTACGAGGAAAGGCTGCAGGCCTTCGTCTACGCCTCGGGCACGACGATGAAGCCGATCTTCGCGGTGGCCAAGAAGGCCACGCGCAAGAACGTGGCCTTCGCCGAGGGCGAGGACCGGCGCGTGCTGCGCGCGGTGCAGGTCATCGTCGACGAGGGCCTTGCCCGGCCGTGGCTCGTCGGTCGTGCGCCGCAGATCCTGCGCCGTATCGAGCAGCTCGGCCTGCGGCTGCAGGCCGGGCGCGACTTCGAGGTCATCAACATCGACGACGACCCGCGCTACCGCGACTACTGGCAGACCTACCACCGGATGACCGAGCGCAAGGGCGTGACCGAGCAGTTCGCCAAGATCGAGATGCGCCGGCGGCTCACGCTCGTGTCCTCGATGCTGCTGCACAAGGGCGAGGTGGACGGCCTGATCTGCGGCACCTGGGGCGCCACGCACCAACACCTGCACCACATCGACCAGGTGATCGGGTTGCGGCCGGGCGTGCGCACCTACGCCTGCATGAACGGGCTGATCCTGCCCGGGCGGCAGGTCTTCATCGTGGACACGCACATCAACCACGACCCGACGGCCGAACAGCTGGCCGAGATCACGGTGCTGGCGGCCGAGGAGATGCGGCGCTTCGGCGTGCAGCCCAAGGCGGCTCTGCTCTCGCACAGCAACTTCGGCTCGAGCAACTTCCCCTCGGCGGTGAAGATGCGCGAGGCGCTCGCGCTCGTGCAGCAGCGCGCACCGTGGCTGGAGGTCGACGGCGAGATGCACGGCGACGCCGCGCTGGACGCCACGCACCGGCGCGAGATCATGCCGCGCAGCACGCTCACGGGCGAGGCCAACCTGCTCGTGATGCCCGACATCGACGCGGCCAACATCGCCTACAACCTGCTGAAGACGGCCGCCGGCGGCGGCATCGCGGTCGGCCCGGTATTGCTGGGGGCGGCCAAGCCGGTGCACATCCTGACGCCGTCGGCCACCGTGCGACGCATCGTCAACATGGCCGCCCTGACGGTCGCCGACGCGAACGCGGTGCGCTGAGCGACGGAACCTTTTGGCCGGAGCCTCCTCTGAGCAGGGGTATGTGAGCGAAAGCTAACTTACCCTTCCATCAGGCGAGGACACCGCGTCCGCGCCTTGAGGTTTTCCCGGCGTTCCGGTAGCATCGCGTGTTCGTTTTTGAGGGTTTACCCGTGTCTCGGTGTGGCAGTTCGTCCACAGGGCGTTCGGTCTTGAAGCTGGGGTCGAAGTTAGGGCTCGCTACCGCTTTGGTGGCGGCGTTGGCGATGGGCGCTGGCATTCCGGCTGCCCACGCCAAGGGGCCGCAGCCGGTGGACGATGCGGCGGTGGTGGCGCTTGCCGAGCTGCCGCCGCAGGCCCAGGCTACGCACCGGCTGATCCTGGCCGGCGGGCCGTTCCCGTACGAGAAGGATGGCACCACCTTCTTCAACCGGGAGCGGCTGCTGCCGCAGAAGCCGAGGGGCTTCTACCGGGAGTACACGGTGAAGACGCCAGGGGCGCGCAACCGGGGGGCGCGCCGGCTGGTCTGCGGTGGGGAGCCGCCGACCCGCCCGGAAGTGTGTTTCTACACCGCCGACCACTACGCGAGCTTCCGGCGCGTGGTGCCGTAGTCGACGGTCAGCCAGGTTTTTGACGGATTCTTGTTCTCAGCCAGGGGTAAGCGACCATGCAGTTGCAAACCATCCGACCCAATGTGGTGCAGTCGATCCGGGCCTACCGGGTCACCGACCTGATGTCGGCCGCGCAGGCGGCCGGGCACCACTTCCTGTACGCCAACACCGCGCAGGCGCAAAGCAAGCAAGAGGTGCTCGAGGCGATCGCGCAGGCCTTCCTGTTTCCGGCCCATTTCGGCAAGAACCTGGATGCCCTGTACGACTGCATGACCGACCTCGTCCACAAGTCGGGCGCGCAGCCCGGCTTCGTCGTCGTGCTCGAACAGTTGCCGGACAACCCGCGCTTCGACCGTGAGGCGCGCGAGCAATTGCTCGACGTGTTCCGCGACGCGGCCGACTTCTGGGCCGAGCGGCGCATTCCCTTCCGCTGCTTCTACTCGTTCGCGGTCTCGCGCACGCAGCCGGCAGGCACCTGGGAACGCAGCGGCGAGGCCGTTGCAGCCGAGCCGCCCGCCGCGCCCAAGCCGGCACCGAAGGTCAACGTGCCCAAGAACGGCGTGAACCCGAACTTCGGCATGAACATGCCGATGATGAGCAGCGCCTTCGACACCGCAGCCTGGCTGAACGCCGCCTGAGGGGCAGGCCGCGCCTGCCGAGCCGGCAGCGCGCGCCGTCCCGGAGGGCCGCCCCCCGCCGCGCTCATGCGGCGCGGCTGCAGTCGCGGGCCAGTTCGACGTAGGCCTGCACGGGCACTTCCTCGGCGCGGCGCTGCAGGTCGAAGCTTCCGGTGAACCCGGCGCGTTCCAGCCATGGCCCGAGGGTGTGGCGCAGCAGCTTGCGTCGCTGCGAGAAGGCCACGGCCACGAGTTCGCCCAGGCGGGCGGCGTCGATGGCGCTCGGGCGGGCCAGTGGCACCATGCGCACGACGGCGGAGTCGACCGCGGGCGGGGGGTCGAAGGCTTCGGGGCCGACCTCGAACAGCGGCTCCACCTCGTAGCGCCACTGCAGCATCACGCTCAGCCGCCCGTAGGCCTTGGTGCCCGGCCCGGCGGCCATGCGCTGCACGACTTCGCGCTGCAGCATCAGGTGCTGGTCCTGCACGAGCGCGACGCCCTCGAGCAGGTGAAAGAGGATCGGGGTGGAGATGTTGTAGGGCAGGTTGCCCACGACGCGCAGCCCGGCACCCTCACCCAAGGCTGCGCGCCGCGCAATCTCGGCCACGTCGACCTTGAGCACGTCGGCCTCGATGACCTCCAGCCCCGGCTCGCGACGCAACCGGGCGGCGAGATCCCGGTCGAGTTCGACGACGGTCATGTGGCCGCAGCGCGCCAGCAGCGGGCGTGTCAGCGCCCCGAGCCCGGGCCCGATCTCCACCACCGCTTCGCCCGGACGGGGGTCCACCGCGTCGACGATCGCAGCCAGCACCGCCGCATCGACCAGGAAGTGCTGGCCGAAGCGCTTGCGGGCAAGGTGCCTCATCGTGACAGCGGCGGGACAGCGGTGGGACAGCGGCCGGACCGCCGCTCACATCGGCGGCTCGCGCATCTCGATGTACGCGCGCGCCCGCAGGTCGCGCACCCACTCGGCGTAGGCCTCCTCGAACTTCTGTTCACGCAGCACGTTGCGCGCCTGCTCACGCACCTGGCGCGGATCGACGTCGGTCTGGCGCCGCTCCTGCACCTGGATCAGGTGCACACCGAAGCGCGACGTCACCGGCTGCGACAACTCCCCCGGCGGCAGGGCGTTCATGGCCTGTTCGAACTCCGGCACCATCATGCCGGGGCTGGCCCAGCCGAGATCGCCGCCGGCCTGCGCCGAGCCGTCTTCGGAAAACTGGCGTGCGAGCTCCTCGAAGGTGGCGGAGCCCGCGACGATGCGCGCGCGGTAGCCCGCCAGCCGCGACTGGGCCTGGGCGGCGCTGAGCCGCGGGGAGACGCGCAGCAGGATGTGCCGCACTCGGGTCTGCGTGACCTTGAACGCCTCCGGCGATTCGCGCGCCAGCACCTTCAGCACATGGAAACCGGCGCCGCTTCGTACCGGTGTGGGGGTCATCTCGCCAGTCTTCAAGGCCTTGGTGGACTCGACGAAGAGGTCGGGCAGGCGCGAGGCCGGACGCATGCCGATCTCACCGCCGCGCGCGCGGTTGCCGTCCTCGGACACCTCGCGGGCCACGGCCTCGAAGGCCTCGCCCGCGCGCACACGCGCCGCGGCCGCCTCGGCGCGGGCGCGCCGGGCCGCCACCACCTCGGGGCTCGCGCCCTCGGGGATGGTGACGAGGATCTGGGCGAGGTTCAGGCCCGCCTCCAGACCGGCCTGCTGCCGCGCCTGCTCGACGTAGCGGTCGATCTCGGCATCGGTGACACGGATGCGCTGGCCGACCTCGCGCTCGCGCGTGCGCTCCACCAGGATCTGGTCGCGCAAGTTCGCGCGGTAGCGCGCGTAGTCCAGACCTTCGTCCTTCAGCCGCTCGCGCAACTGCTCCAAGCTGAGCTGGTTCTGGGCTGCCACGGCCTGCACCGCCCGGTCGAGTTCGGGGTCATCGACCTTGCCGCCGCCCTCGCGGGCGTGGGTGAGGATGGCGCGTTCCTCGATGAGCGCGTCCAGCACCTGCTGGCGCAGCACCTCCTCGGCAGGCACGCGCTGACCACTGCGCGACGCTTCCTCGAGCAGGCGCCGCACGCGCAGCTGCACCTCCACCGCCGTGACCAGCTCCTGGTTGACGATGGCCAGGATGTAGTCGCCGGCGCGCACCGCCGAGCGGTCGGCCGCCCGCTGTGCGGCGCGCTCGGTGGTCGACGGGCGGCCCTGGGCCTGGACGGGGGCCGGCCACTGCACGGCCATGCAGGCCAGCACCAGCAGGCCCACCCCGTGCCAGCGGCGGACGGTGGAGACGTTCATGGGAGGTCGGTGGGGGAGGAGGGGGCGCCGCGCGGCTCGCGCAGCAACTGGTAGCCGGGGATATTGTCCTTCAAGACCCGCAGCGGGTTCGAGCCGAGCGGGGACAGGCCCACGAGCTCGAGCTGCAGCATCAGCCGGGTAGTCGCCTCGGTGCGCCCGGTGGACAGGCGCTCGACGACGACGCGGCCGATCCAGCAGCCTGCATCGAACTCCAGCCCGAGGATGGAATCGGTGACGCGGCTGTCGCGCACGCTGTAATTCACACGCCCGACACCATACAGCTGCCCGCTGCAGCGCGAGGGGGCCGTGCTGCGCGCGGCAGGCTCGCCGGGCGGCACGCCCAGGCGTGCGAGCGGCCACTGCCACCCGAGCTCGAGCTGCTCGCTCGAGCCACGCGCGAAGCGGTAGGTGGCGCTCAAGGTGCGAAACTCGCCAGGCTGGTAGCGCGCCGACAGCAGCGAGCGTACGGGGCGACGGATGTCGGCGTTGTAGCGCATCGAGCCCTCCATCACCCAGTTGGGCACGGCGGTGCTCGAACCCAGCAGGATGAAGTCCGAGAAGCGCTGCGTGAAGGGCGCACCCTCCACGGTGATCAGCTGGTCGGCGAGCAAGTAGCGCTGCACGGCGCCCAGCCGCAAGAGTTCACGCCCGCCCTGAGCATCGACGAGGCGGGTCGTCAGGCCCAGGTTCACCTGGCGGGCATCGGAGACGCGATCGATGCCGGAGAAGTCGTTGTCGGAGAACAGGGAACTGAAGCCGAAGTCCTTGCCGGCGGAGTCGAAGCTCAGCGCCGCCACCTGCGCACGCCAGGGCGTGTACACGGCCAGCAGGCGGGGCTCGAGGGTCTGGCGCCAGTGGCGTCCAAAGGCCTGCCAGTCGCGCTCGAGCTCCAGCCCGAGGTCCAGGCTGGCTGTGGGGATCGTGCGCGCAAGCTGGCGCCGGCCGTCGGCAAGCGGCTGGTCAAGGTCGTAGGCGGCCGCGTTCAGGCCCACACGCGGAACCACCCAGAACCCCGGCTCGCGCCACGGGCGCGAGACGCCCAGCAGCGCATGCGTGCGCCAGCCGGTGGGCCGGCCCGGCGAAGCCTCGGCCAGCGTGAAGCGGTTGAGCTCGGTTTCGCCGCTGACGGCCCACCCCTGCCAGGCCCCGCTCCACTGCGCCCCCAGCTGCAGCGCCCGGTCATAGGGGACGGCAATTGGCGCCTGCAGCGTCTGCAACACCTGCCAGCGCGAGGTGCGCAGGTAGAGCATCCCCTCGCCGCCAGCGCCCTGCAAGGCCTGCTCCCAGCCCGCCTGCAGGGGAAGCAGCCGAGGCGTCAGCGCCGAGGTGGCGCGCGGGAAGTCGCGCCACCAGTCATCATCGGAGACGCGCTCGCCACCAAGATGGATGCGGCTCGCGGACGAGCCCAGGCCCGGCCAGGGCATGGCCTCGGCGTCATGGCGCCACTTCAGCGCGTGGCGGCTGGTGCCCGCGACCTGATCGTGCGGCAACCAGCGCAAAGCCACCTCGCCGCTGAAGGCGGGCTCGAGGTAGCGGAACTCGGCGTCCAGCCCGGCGCCGCGCCGTGTGGACAGGCGCGGGGCCAGGGTGGCGTCGCGGTTGGGCGCGAGGTTCCAGTACCAGGGCACGGCAAGGTCGACGCCACTGCGGTTGTCCAGGTTCACGCTCGGCGGCAGCCAGCCCGACTTGCGCGCCTCGGTGATGGGAAAGCTCATCGTGGGCAGGGCCAGGATCGGCACTCCCAGGAAGCGCAGCACCGCGCCTTCGGCAATGCCTTCGTTTCGCGCGTAGTCGAAGTCCACGCGGCGAGCCGACAACAACCAGGCGGGGTCGGCCGAGCCGTCACGCGGGCAACTGGTGTACTGCACCGCGGTGGCGCCGAAGCGGCGCTCACCGAGGAAGTCCAGGCGCTCGGCCCATCCTCCTGCACCCCCGCTGGCCCCTGCGCCTGCCACGGCAGGCAGCAGCTCGAAGCGGGGCTGCAGGAACCAGCCCTCGAAGCGCTGCAGCTGCAGCTGCGCCTGCGGCCCACTGAAGACCGTGCCAGCGCGCTGCACGCGCACGTGGCCGTTCGCCTCGGCCAGGTCTTGCTGCACGTCGTAGCGCAACCAGTCGGCCTCGATGACCAGGCCGGCGCGGCGCAGCTCCACCGCGCCGCGCGCCGTCAGCGCCCGTTCGGCTTGCCCCTCGACCTCGCGTGCGAGCAGCACGACGGGGCGCTCGCGCGCGCGCGCCGCATCCGGCGCCGCCTGTAGCGTGGTTGCGGAGCGCAGCGGCAGGGGCGCCGAGGCCGCGGCAGCGGCGGATGGGGCGGCAGCGACAGGTGGGGCAGGCTCGACGCGCGTTGCCGAGGCCGCACCTGCGGCCACGAGCGCCCACGGCACGGCGGCCACGCCCACGCGGGCGGCCCATGCTGCTGCGCGCCGGTGCAGGGCCCGACACACGGGGCGCAGCAGGGCAATCGACTCGACGGAGGTCTCCACGGGCAGGCAGGGCAAGGCGGGCTCACGCCTGCGGACGCCCCGCCCGGAACGGGCGAGACAGGGCGTGGAGGAGGGATTTGTAGAATCGATTATGCAATCCGACACAAGGGCCGAGGCCCTGCGTGCGTGGCTGGCGCCGCACGCGCAGGCGCATGGGCTGCTCCTACACACGCTGCGTGCCGCCTCGGCCGATGCGAGTTTCCGACGCTACTGGCGGCTGGACGCCTCGCCCCGCGAGGGCGGGCCCGGCAGCGCGGTCGTGATGGATGCGCCCGCGCCCGCGGAGGATGTGCGCCCCTTCGTGGCCGTGGCGCGCCTGATCCGTGCGGCCGGGCTGAACGCCCCCGAGGTGTGGGCCGAGGAGGCGCAGCAAGGCTTCCTGCTGTTGTCGGACCTGGGTGAACGCGGCTGCCTGCAGGCGTTGCGGGAAGCCACGCCGGCCCAGGCCGATGCGCTGATGCGCGAGGCGATGCGCACGCTCGTGCGCTTCCAGGCAGGCGTGCCGGCCTCGGCGCTGCCGGCCTTCGATGCGGCCACGCTGCACGAGGAGCTCGCGCTCTTTCCCGAATGGTGCGTGGCCCGCGAGCATGGCCTGGCCTGGAGCGAGGCGCAGCAGTCGCAATGGGCGCAGACCTGCTCGCTGCTGGTGGACGCCATGGCTGCGCAGCCGGTGGTGGCCGTTCACCGCGACTGGATGCCGCGCAACCTGATGGTGACGGGATCCGGCCTGGGCATCCTCGATTTCCAGGACGCCGGGGCCGGCCCGATCGCCTACGACGTCGTCTCGAT
>JBDKFA010000332.1:0-5472 GCA_039798945.1 Pseudomonadota bacterium | reverse complement strand
GCGGGCTGCTCGAGCTGGAGCACCAGGGCGCCGAGAAATTCTTCGGCGAGCCGGCGCTCAATATCGATGACCTGATACAGACGAGCGCCGATGGGCGCGGCGTCATCAACATCCTCGCGGCCGACAAGCTGCTCAATGCGCCGAAAGTCTACGCGAGCTTCCTCTTGTGGATGCTCTCGGAGCTGTTCGAGAACCTGCCCGAGAAAGGCGACCCCGAGAAGCCCGAGCTCGTGTTCTTCTTCGACGAGGCGCACCTGCTCTTCAACGAGGCCCCGAAGGTGCTGGTGGAGCGCATCGAGCTCGTCGTGCGCCTCGTGCGCTCCAAGGGCGTGGGGGTGTACTTCGTTACCCAGAACCCGCTGGACATCCCCGACAGCGTGCTCGGACAGCTCGGCAACCGCGTGCAGCATGCGCTGCGCGCCTTCACGCCGCGCGACCAGAAGGCGGTGGCCTCGGCCGCGAGCACGATGCGCGCGAACCCGGGGCTCGACATCGCCACCGCGATTTCCGAGCTCGGCGTGGGTGAGGCGCTCGTGAGCCTGCTCGACGAGAAGGGCCGCCCAGGCGTGACGCAGCGCGTGTACGTGGTGCCCCCCGGCAGCCAGATCGGGCCGATCACGCCCGAGCAGCGCCAGGCCCTGCGCGCGGGCTCGCTGGTGGCGGGGGTGTACGAGCAGGTGCTCGACCGCGAGTCGGCCTACGAGATGTTGCGCGGCGGGGTGGCGGGTGCGGCAGGCGGTGCAGTAGGCGGTGCAGCGGGCGCCGCCGGAGCCACGGGCCCCGCGGGCGCTCCGGGAGCCGCCCGCACGTTGCCGGGCCTGGCCGCGCCGCCCGGCGGCGCGGCGGGCGGGGAAGCCGCTGGCGGCGGGCTGCTCGGCGGCCTGTCGGACATGCTCTTCGGCAGCACCGGCCCGCGCGGCGGCAAGAAGGAAGGCCTGGCCGAGGCGGCCGCGCGCAGCGCGATGCGCAGCGTGGGCTCGGCCGTCGGGCGCGAGATCGTGCGCGGGGTACTCGGCTCGCTGCTGGGCGGCGGGCGCCGGCGCTGACACCGGCAAGCGCAAGCGCCCAGAGGGGGTGGGCGCAGGCGCCGAGGCCGCCCGCCTCCGAGATCCCTAGAATTCCGGGGATGTCCAAGACCACCGGCCCGCGCGAGGACGCGCCCAAGCCCGCCAACTTCCTGCGCACGATCATCGAGCGTGACCTCGAGGCGGGCACCTATGCGAACCGACCCTTCGGCGGCAGCCCGGGCGACGCCGCGCACCACGCGGCCGGCACCCCCGACCCGGCGCGCATCCGCACGCGCTTTCCGCCGGAGCCCAACGGCTACCTGCACATCGGGCACGCCAAGAGCATCTGCCTGAACTTCGGCCTCGCGCGCGACTACGGCGGCGTGTGCCACCTGCGCTTCGACGACACCAACCCCGAGAAGGAGGAGCAGGAGTACGTCGACGCGATCATCGAGGCGGTGCGCTGGCTCGGCTTCGACTGGCAGGCTCACGGCACGAGCCACCTGTTCCAGGCGAGCGACTACTTCGACTTCATGTACCGCGCGGCTGAGGCGCTCGTGAACGCGGGCCTCGCCTACGTGGACGAGCAAAGCGCCGAAGAGATGCGCGCCAACCGGGGCGACTTCACGACGCCGGGCACCGACAGCCCCTACCGCGGCCGCACGCCCGCGGAGAACCTCTCTCGGCTGCGCGCGATGCGCGACGGCGAGTTGCCCGACGGCGCGGCCGTGCTGCGCGCGAAGATCGACATGGCCTCGCCCAACATCAACCTGCGCGACCCGGCCCTGTACCGCATCAAGCACGCCACGCACCACCACACGGGCGACCGCTGGTGCATCTACCCGATGTACACCTACGCGCACCCGATCGAGGACGCGCTGGAGCGCATCACCCACAGCATCTGCACGCTCGAATTCGAGGACCAGCGCCCCTTCTACGACTGGCTGCTGGAGAACCTGGCGGAGCTCGGGCTGCTGGCCCGGCCGCTGCCGCGGCAGTACGAGTTCGGCCGGCTCAACCTCAACGGCGTCGTCACGAGCAAGCGCAAGCTCAAGGCGCTGGTGGACGAAGGGCTCGTGCAGGGCTGGGACGACCCGCGCATGCCCACCCTCTACGGGCTGCGCCGGCGCGGATACACCCCCGAGAGCATCCGCGCGATGGCCGAGGCCACCGGCGCGAGCAAGACGAACATCTGGCTCGACCCCTCGGTGCTGGACGTCGCGCTGCGCGAAGACCTCGAGGGCAAGGCCCCGCGCGCCATGGCGGTGCTCGAGCCGCTGCGCCTGGAGCTCGAGAACTGGAACGAGGTCTTCGGCGCCGGCCACCTGGAGCCCTGCGAGGCCCCTGCCCACCCGCAGCGACCCGAGCTCGGCACGCGCCGCTTCACGCTCGGGCCCGAGGTGTGGATCGAGCGCGAGGACTTTGCCGAGGTGCCGCCCAAGGGCTTCCACCGCCTGTACCCGCCGCAGCCTCAGCCCGATGGCACCACGGCCCCGGGCAGCCGCGTGCGGCTGAAGTACGGCATGGTGGTGGAGTGCACGGGCTGCGCCCGCGACGCCACGGGCGCGGTGGTGGCCGTGCAAGCCCGTGTGTTGCCCGACACCAAGAGCGGCACGCCCGGTGCCGACGCGGTGAAGGTCAAGGGCGTGATCACGTGGGTGGGCGTGCACGAGGCGGTGCCGGCCGAGGTGCGGCTCTTCGAGCGGCTCTTCGTCGACGACCAGCCCGAGGCTGGCGGGCGCGACTTCCGCGAGGCGCTGAACCCGAACAGCCGGCGCGTGGTGGCCGGCTGGCTCGAGCCCTCGCTGCGCGAGGCGCCGTGCGAGTGGCGCGTGCAGTTCGAGCGCCACGGGTACTTCGTGGCCGACCGCGTGGACCACACCTCCGGCCAGCCGGTGTTCAACCGCGTGACTTCCCTCAAGGACAGCTTCCAGAAGTAGCGCGAGCGGCGCCGTCTGTTGCACACTGGGACTGCCATGGCACGCGTCTCACCCTCGCTTCGGCAGCTGAGCCTGGCCCTCACGCTGATGGCGTGCACGGCCGCGGCAGGCGCTGCGGGAACGGTGGAGGCGCGGCTGCTTGGCAGCGAGCGCTACGCGGACATCGGCTGGACTCAGGCCGACCGCATCCGACACCTCGAGACGCTGCTGGCCCACCTGCAGGGCCTGGCACGGCAGCTCCCGGCCGGCCAGCGGCTGGCCATCGACGTGCTGGAGGTGGACCTCGCGGGCGAGGAAGTGCCCGACGGCGGCAAGACCGTACGGGTGCTGCGCGGACGTGCAGACTGGCCGCGCATGCACCTGCGCTGGCAGCTCAGCGCGCCAGGCCAGGCTGCCCACGCCGGCGAGGAATGGATCGCAGACCCCGTCTACCTGGACCGGCTGCCGCCGCCCTTCGTCGCGACCACCCCCTTGCCCTACGAACGGCGGCTGCTGGAGGACTGGTTCAGCAGCCGCATCCTGCGCGAGGAGCCCGGCCGCTGACGGCCGATGAAGCTCGCTGAGGGCTGTCGGTTTCACCGGATCTGCCCACACCGCCCCTCGCAAGGCCGCACGCTACCATCGCGGCATGAACATCTTCACGCATTCCCAGCGCCGGGCCGCGGTGGCCTGGATTCCTGGCATCGCGGCAGCCTGGATCACCACGGCGGCGCTCGCCAACCCCGCTGCACCCGCTGGCGCCTTACCCGGCGCCGCGGAGACCACCCCGAGCGGCCTCGTCTACCGCTCACTGAAGGAAGGCACGGGGCCAAGCCCGCAGGCTACCGACACGGTGCGCGTGCACTACCGCGGCACCTTCCCGGACGGGCGCGAATTCGACAGTTCGATCGCCCGCGGCCAGCCCGCGCAGTTCCCGCTCAACCGCGTGATCCGCTGCTGGACCGAGGGGGTACAGAAGATGAAGGTGGGCGGAAAGGCGGCCTTCGTCTGCCCGCCAGCCATCGCCTATGGCGAGCGCGGCACGCCAGGCGGGCCGATACCGCCGAACGCGACGCTGCACTTCGAAGTCGAGCTGCTGGGCATCACCGGGCGCTGAGGCAGGCTTGCCGATGGTGGACTTCGGTTCGCAGGCGCCCATGCGCCAGGCGCTGTGCCGGGCAGCGGTGGTGTTCGCCCTCAAGCTCGCGTTCACCGCCGCCATGCTGGCTGGCCTGGCCGCGCGGCCCGCGGCAGCCCAGATCCAGGAAGAGGTGCCCTTCATCGTCACGCCCGACCACGTGACGGTGGCGATGCTCGAGCTCGCCGGGGTTGGGCCCTCGGACTTCGTGCTCGACCTCGGCTCGGGTGACGGACGCATCGTCATCACCGCAGCACGGCGCTTCGGGGCGCGCGGCATGGGCGTGGAGATCGTGCCCGATCTCGTGGCACGCAGCCGCGACAACGCCAGGCGCGCCGGGGTCGCCGAGCGCGCGGAGTTCCGCGTGCAGGACCTCTTCCAGACCGATCTCACGGTGGCCAGCGTCATCACCATGTACCTGCTGCCCGAGTTCAACCTGCAGCTGCGCCCGGCCCTGCTGCGCCTGGCGCCGGGCACGCGCATCGTCTCGCACGACTGGGACATGGGCGACTGGCACCCGGTGCGCTCGATCGAGGTGCAGGTGCCCGACAAGGTGGTGGGCCGCGAGAAGCTCAGCCGGCTGCACCTGTGGATCGTGCCAGCGCCCGTGGAGGGGCTGTGGTGCGGGCCGCAGGGCCAGGCGCTGCGCCTGGCGCGCCACACCGACCGCGTGGACGGCACGCTGCGCACCGGCACCACGACGGTGGCTGCGGTCGGGCTGCTGCGGGGCACGGCGCTGCAACTGCACGCGCACCCGGGCACCGAGGCGACGCTTCGCGCCGAATCGGGCGCCGAGACGATGCGCATCGAGGCGGCCACCGGAGCCTGGGCGCCCTGGGCGGGCCTCACGCTGCGCCGCATCCCCGTGCACCGGGCAGGAGAAGGCTGCAAGGGTTGAGCCGGCCAAAGGGCGAGCTCCTGGCTTGGCGCTACCGTGGGCGCACAGGCCCGGGGTGAGGCAGCCGCGGATCCGCGTCGACGGGCCCCGCGCGTGTCACGCCACCTCGGGCGAGGGAATGCCCGATGTCGCCACCTTCGTCCTTCTCGTCTCGTTCTTCCCGCTCATCCCCTTCCTCCGACCCTGTCCGCAGCCTCCTGGGCACCCCTGGGTGGCAGGCGGGGACGCCTGACCGCCCGGGCCCGCCCGCCCCGCCCTGGCCCCTGGCGCCGCTGCTCGCACGCGCCGACGTGCGCACCGATGGCGCGCGCCCCTGGGACCTGCAGGTGCACCGCGCGCGGCTGTACCGGCGCGTGCTCACGCGCTGGTCGCTCGGCCTGGGCGACGCCTACGTGGACGGCGACTGGGACTGCGAGCGCCTGGACGAGCTCTTCACGCGGCTGATGTCGGCCGACCTCGACCGCGACGGCGGTGGGCTGCTGGCACGCGGCTTCTCCGCGCTCGCCTGGC
>JBDKFA010000331.1:0-14295 GCA_039798945.1 Pseudomonadota bacterium | reverse complement strand
TCTCCACCACCGATTCCAAGCCCAACCCGTGTCGGTTGGGCTTTTTCATGTCTGGACCTCCCCCCAGACTGTGCGTGGACCTGGGGCGGTTCACAGGCCTGCCCAACCCATGGAACCTTGCCCCGACCCCGCGTTGTCCAGGCGGGAAGCACCCGAATCGCTGACCCACCTGCACGAACTCCAAGGGCAGCTGATCGCCCTGGGCGCGGGCCCGCGGCACGTGCAACACCTGCTGCGCAGCTGGGCACAAGCCCTGCCCGTGGAGCGACCGCGACGACGCATGGAAACCTTTCTGCCCAAGGCGCTGCGCGAGGCCTGGCCCGGCATCGAGCAGGCGCTGGCAGGGCTGGCCCAGCTCAAGTCGCGCCACCCCGCCGGTGACGGCGCCGAGCGGCTGCTGGCGGGCCTGCATGACGGGCAGACGGTGGAGTCGGTGCTGCTGCCGCGCGGCGGGCTGTGCGTGTCCACGCAGGTGGGCTGCGCCGTGGGCTGCCGCTTCTGCATGACCGGCACCGAGGGTTTGCTGCGTCAGGTGGGCAGTGCCGAGATCGTGGCGCAGGTGGCGCTCGCGCGCTCGCTGCGGGCGGTGAACAAGGTGGTGTTCATGGGCATGGGCGAGCCCTCGCACAACCTGGATGCGGTGCTGCAGGCCATCGAGCTGCTGGGCACGGCCGGGGGCATCGGCCACAAGAACCTGGTGTTCTCCACCGTGGGCGACGAGCGGGCCTTCGCCGCCCTGCCACAGGGCCGGGTGAAGCCTGCACTGGCGCTGTCGCTGCACAGCACCCGGCCTGAGCTGCGTGAGCACCTGCTGCCACGCGCGCCGCGCATCGCGCCGGCCGCGCTGGTGCAAGCCGCTGACGACTACGCCCGAGCCAGCGGCTACCCGGTGCAGGTGCAATGGACGCTGCTGGCCGGCGTGAATGACGGCGACGACGAGGTGCAGGGCATCGTGGCGCTGATGAAGGGCCGCCGCATGATGATGAACCTCATCCTCTACAACGCCGTGGACGGCCTGCCTTACCAGCGGCCGACGATGGAGCGCGCTGCCGAGATGGCTCGGGCGCTCAACCGCCAAGGGGTGCTGACGCGGCTGCGCCACTCCGCGGGCCAGGACGTGGAAGGCGGCTGCGGGCAGCTGCGGGCGCGGGAATCGGTGAAGCCGGTGAGGGTGGTGCGGCGTGAGCCGCAGGAGCGGCCCCGCGCCGGTATCGGCCACCCGCGCTGAACGCTCAATCCAGTGCGATCCCGTAGCGCTGGATCACCGGCTTCCAGCGCCCGATCTCCTCGGCAATGTAGGCGGCAAAGGGCCGCGGCCCCAGGTCCACGAGGTCCAGCCCCTGCGTGCGGTAGGCAGCGGCGACCTCGGGGTCCTTCATCGCCGCCGCGATCTGGCGGTGGATGGCGTTCAGCACCTCGGGCGAGGTGCCTGCCGTGGTGGCGATGCCGAACCAGCCCACGGGCTCGAAGTCCACGCCCTGCTCCTTCAGCGTCGGCAGCTCGGGCAGCGCCGCGCTGCGCCGCGGGCCGATGGTGGCGATGGCCTTGATGCGGCCCGCCTTGATCTGCTGCACGACCGCCAGCGGCGGCAGCGCAGCCATCTGCACGTCGTTGGCGATCATCGCCGTCAGGATCTGCGGTGAGCCGGCGTAGGGCACGTGAGGGATGTCGGCGGTGTCCGCGCGCGACACCAGGTAAGCCATGTTCAGATGCCCCAAGGTACCCGCCCCGGGCGAGGCATAGGCCATGCGGCTCTTGGGGTCGGCCATCAGCTTGAGCAGCTCCTGGGCGTTCCTGGCGGGCACCGCCGGGCTCGTCACCAGGATGGTCGGCGTCTCGGCCACCAGGGCCACCGGTGCGAGGTCCTTCACCGGGTCGTAGGGCATCTTCTTGTACAGCAGCGCATTCGTGGCCAGCGGGCCGGCCGGCGCGATGACCAGGGTGTGGCCGTCCGCAGCAGCCTTGGCCACGAGGTCGGTGCCGATCATCCCGGCTGCCCCGGGCTTGTTCTCGATGACCACGCCCTGCCCGGTGCTCTTTTGCACCCGCTCGAACACCAGCCGCGCGATGGCGTCCGGGGTCGACCCTGCGGCGTAGGGCACGACGACCCGCACGGAGCGTGTCGGCCACGCAGCCGGCGTGGTCTGTGCGGCCGCCTGCACGGAAAAGGCCAGGGCCAGGATGCCCGGCAGTGTCCACCTCAGTCTCATCTTCCGTCTCCTCTTGGATGTCGTTGCGGGTGTATTCCTGGGTACGAGCTCACGCCGCGCCGGACTGCGCCTGCTTCCACTCCTGCACACTGCGCCCGAGCTGGCCGAAGCGCGCGAAGGCCCAGCGCATCACCGGGCTCTCCTCGCCCCACGGCGCCTCGTCGCCGAACTGCAGCCACAGCCGCCACAGGAAGCGCCGCTGCGCGGGGTCGGCGTGGTCCTCGTAGGCGGTGCGGCCGTGCACGACCGTGAAGTTGTTGACGAACTGGATGTCGCCCGGCTCGAAGGCCATGTGCAGCGGCATGTCATCGCGACGAGCGAGGGCGTCGAAGCAGTCCAGCGCCGCGAGCTCGGCCCCGGTCAAGGGCTGCGTCTTCTGCGCCCCACCCAGGATGTACGAGCGCGCGTAGCGGGAGCTCACGCGCTGCGCATGGCGCACGAACACGGGGATCCGCTCGGTCACAGGGGCTTCGTGCGGGCCCTGCTCCGCCTTGCGGTCGTAGGGAAAACCGCGCAGCAGCACCGGCAGGTGCTCGGGGTGGTGGCGCACGATCTCGTTGTAGATCGCGGGCGTGCTGACGATGGAGCTGCGCCCCCCCGACAGCGCCTTGCGCACGCACAAGAGCGACACCATGTCGGAGGGGTCGCAGTGGTAGTTGAGATCCGCCTTGCTCTGGTAGCCGCGCACGTTGCGCTGCGACGGCGCACCTGAGTAGCCGAAGTCCACCCCCATGTCGGTGACGGGGCACAGGAAGTCGGCACGGGCGTTCTGAGTCAAGCCCTGGCCGAGCAGCAGCCCGATGGCCCAGTAGGCGAGCTGAATCTGCGTGGCGCTCATGTCGGCCACCGGCACACCGCGCACCAGCACGAAACCTCGGTCTTGCACTTCCCGCTTGACCGCGGCGGCCAGAGGCCGCAGCCCCTCCAACGCCAGCAGGGCGTCGTGCCGCTGGAGGGACCGGAAGTCGCGCCCGTGCCGCTCCCACTGCCGGGCAGCGCCCACCAAGGCCGTCTGCTGGGGGGCGTCGAGCACGTGCATCCACGAGGCATCCCCGTCGAAATCGCTGCCGCGCCAGACCGACGGGCCTGCCACCGGCTGATGTCCGGAGGTATGTGCCGGGTTCAAAGCGTGCCGCCTCCCTGCAAAAGGCTGAAGTCTTGCACTCTCCAAACCTTCCTGAAAGTGAAAATATAGGCCCACACATTAACTTCAGGTTAAGTAATGAACCTGCGCCACCTCGAAGTCTTCCGCCATGTGATGCAGACCGGCACCGTCCGCGGCGCAGCCGCTGTGCTGCGGGTGTCCGACGCCGCAGCCAGCAAGCTGCTGTCCACGGCGGAACGACGCCTGGGCCTCGTGCTGTTCGAACGCACGCACGGGCGCCTGGTGCCCACCCCCGAGGCGCGGCGCCTCTACGAGGCCGTGGACCAGCTCTGGCAGCGTGTGGAGCAGATCGAGGCCTTGACGCGGTCACTGGCCACGCCCACCAGCGGCACGCTGAACCTGGCCATCTCGCCAAGTTTCGGCGTCACCGTGGTGCCGCAGGCGGCCACGCGGCTCCTGGCGGGCCTGCCGGGCCTCACGATCAACGTCGAACTGCTCATTCCCCACCTGCTGCTGCGCAGCCTCGTCGACGGCACGGCCGACATCGCGGTGTCGCTCAGCCAGCAACGGCACCCGAGCGTGGAGGTGATCGCGCGCATGCGCTGCGGCCTGGTGTGCGTGATGCCCGCGGACCACCCTCTCGTCCACCGCAAGAGCATCCGACCTGCCGACCTGGTGTCACACCCGGTGGTGTCCTTCCCCCAGGCGCTGGACTACGGCTTGACGGAGGAGGAACTGTTCGGCCCCTGCGCCGACTCCATCGTTCGCCGCCTGAACGTGCGATCCGGGCAGACGGCATGCTGGTTCAGCCTGGCCGGCGCCGGGCTGGCGATCGTCGATGCAGCTGCCGTTGCCGGGCACGCCTTCACGAACCTCGTGGTGCGCCCTTATCGGTGCGAGGCTCGCATCGAGATCTTCCTGCTGCGCCACAAGGACCGCCCGCTATCGCGGGCTTCCACGCAATTCTGCGAGGCCTTGCGGGCCACCTGGGCCGAGCTCTCGTCAGCCCGGTCTTGAACTCATCGCGCGGCCACCGCCCCCGCCACCACCTTCGCCTGATCCCTCGCCAGCTCCTCGCGCGTGGTCAGCCGCCGGAACCACACCGTGATGGCGCTGGAGGTCAGCACGATGAAAAGGGAATACAGCACCGGAATCAGCAACACCTGCTGCTGCATGTCGCCCTTGAAGGTGAGCAGCACGATCAGCACCGCAAGCGGCCCATTCTGGATGCCCGTCTCGAGAGCGATGGTGCGGGCGCGCTGGCCGTCCTGCCGGAAGAGCTTGGACAGGCCGTAACCCAGCGCCATGCCGATGAGCCCGAGGCCGATGGCCGCGAAATACACCGGCCACGGTGTGGTGGCCAGCAGCATGTAATTGCGCGGCACCCAGGTGAGCACGAGGAACAGGATCACGAAGATGCCCAGTGCCCCGCCCACGAGCTCGATCGTGGCGCCCACGTTCGGGTTCCACTTGCGCAGCACGATGCCGATCACAGTAGGCACGATCAGCACCACCAGCACCTGGGCGACGTTGCCCGCGGGCACCGTGTATTCGGCCGGCAGCCCCTTCAGGCCCGAGTAGAACGCGAGCAGCGTGGGCACCATCGCCACGGCCACGAGGGTCGAGCAGATGGTCATCATGATCGACAGCGCGAGCGCGCCCTTGCTGAAGTACGTGAAGATGTTGGAGGTGGTGCCCCCGGGCATGCACCCCATCAGGATCACGCCGATGGCCATGGCCGGGGGCAGCCCCAGACCCACGGCCAGCGCGTAGCCGAGGAAGGGCATGATCCCGTACTGGCACACGAGCCCGACGAGGATGCCCTGCGGCTTGCGAAAGGCGATGCGGAAGTCCTTGAAGGTGAGCGAGGCGCCCATGCCGAGCATGATGGCCATCATCATGATGCCCAGCAGCCGGGTCTCGAAGTCGGTGAGCATGTGATCGGTCTCCGGGGTCGTGTCAGCGGGCCTGGGCGCGCGCGTAGTCGGCCTTGAGGTCCTTGCGCAGGATCTTGCCGATCGGCGTCTTGGGCAGGTCCTGGCGGAACTCGATGCTGCGCGGCACCTTGTAGTCGGTCAGGAACTGCCTGCAGTGCGCGCGCACCTGTTCCTCGGTGAGGGCGGAATCCTGTGCCACCACGTAGGCCCGCACCGCCTCGCCGCTGCGCGCATCGGGCACACCGATCACGGCCACCTCGAGTACGGCGTCGAGCCGGGCGATCACCTCCTCGACCTCGTTCGGGTACACGTTGAAGCCCGAGACGAGGATCATGTCCTTCTTGCGGTCGACGATGCGGAAGAAGCCGTCGTCGTCCATCACCGCGATGTCGCCCGTGTGCAGCCAGCCTCCGCGCAGGGTCTGGGCCGTCTCTTCGGGGCGGTTCCAGTAGCCGGCCATCACCTGCGGCCCGCGCACGACCAGTTCCCCGGCGTGCCCGGCGGGCACCGGTTGGCCGGCCTCGTCGACGAGCCGCACCGACGTACCCGGCACCGGGATGCCGATCGAGTCGGGCGTGTGCTGCCCTTGGAGCGGGTTGAAGGAGACCACCGGCGAGGTCTCGGTCAGCCCGTAGCCCTCGGCGATGCGCGTACCCGTGATGCGGTTCCAGCGCTCGGCCACCGCACTTTGCAGCGCGGCGCCGCCGGCCACCGCCGCCTTCAAGTGGGGCGGCGGAAAGGCCGTGAACCACTCCTCGTTCATCAGCGCGTTGAACAGCGTATTCACCCCGCTCACCCAGGTGATCGTGTAGTTGTCGAAGGCGCGCTGCAGGTTCTGGATCGGCCGCGGGCTGGGCACGAGCACGTTGCGCGCACCGGCCACGTAGAAGCACAGCAGGTTGAACGTGAAGGCGAAGATGTGATAAAGCGGCAGCGCCGTCAGCACCACCTCCTTGCCCTCCTCGATGTGGCTGCGCCCCATCGCGAAGGCCTGCGCCACGTTGTGCAGCAGGTTGCCGTGGGTCAGCATCGCGCCCTTGCTGACGCCCGTGGTGCCTCCGGTGTACTGCAGCGCGGCCAGCGTGTCCCAGCCGAGGCCGGCGGTGAAGGCGGCCACGTCCACGCCCTCGCGCTGCCGGGCCGCCGCCCCTTCGGCCAGCGCCTGCTGCAGCCGCACGTGCGGCACCTGCACGGGCGGCAGCACCTTGTTCCACCACTTCATCACGCCGCGGATCACCGCGCGCGGCACCGGCGAGAAGAACTGCGGCACCTCCGCCACGATCACCTGCCGGATGCGCGTGCCGGCCAGGATGCCCTCGAGCTTGTCCGCGAACATGTCCACGATCACCAGCGCCTCGGCGCCGCTGTCGTTGAACTGGTGGGCCATCTCGGTGGCCGTGTACAGCGGGTTCGTGTTCACGAGCACGCACCCGGCCTTGAGGATGCCGAAGGCGCACACCGGGTAGGCCAGGCAGTTCGGCGTCTGCAGCGCCACGCGGGCGCCGGGAGCGAGCCCCACCACCTGGCGAAGGTACACCGCGAAGTCGTCGGCGTAGGCGTCCACCTGGGCGAAGGTGAGCGAGCCGTGCATGCCGTTGGGCATGCAGGTGGTGAAGGCGGCATGGCCGCCGTACCGCTCGGCTGTCTCGCTCAGCAATGCCGCGAGATGCGGGTGCGTCGGCGCGGGCAACGTGGCCGGGATCGCCGTGCCGTATTGGGCGACCCAGGGCTTGGGGTCGTCGGGCGGTTCGGGGTGGGTCACACGCGTCTCCTCGGGCTGTGGTCGGCGCAGCGGCGCGCATCTTGCGCCCGTCCGTAATAGCCCTGTCCGGCCGAAGCCCTTCACAATCCCCGTGATGAAGACCTTGCTGATCCGCGACGCCGACCGTGTCGTGACCATGGACGACGGGCGCCGCGAGTGGACGCGTGCGAGCGTGCTCGTGAGGGGCGCGGCCATCGAGGCCATCGGCGCCGTGCAGAGCCTGCCGCGCGAGGCGGACGAGGTGATCGACGCACGCGGCCACGTCGTGCTGCCCGGGCTCGTCAACACGCACCACCACATGTACCAGAGCCTCACGCGGGCCGTGCCGGCGGCGCAGGACGCGGAGCTCTTCGGCTGGCTGCGCACGCTCTACCCGATCTGGGCCGGGCTGACACCCGAGATGGTGCGGGTGTCCACGCAGCTCGCCATGGCCGAGCTGCTGCTGTCGGGCTGCACCACCACCAGCGACCATCTCTACCTGTACCCGAACGGGGTGCGCCTGGACGACAGCATCGAGGCCGCATGCGAGATCGGCATGCGCTTTCACGCCGCGCGCGGCAGCATGAGCGTGGGCGAGTCGTCGGGCGGGCTGCCGCCCGACGCGCTCGTCGAACGCGAAGACGCGATCCTGGCCGACACGCAGCGCCTGGTCGAGACGTACCACGACAAGGGCCGCTACGCGATGCTGCGCGTGGTCGCGGCGCCGTGCTCGCCCTTTTCCGTCAGCCGCGAGCTGATGCGCGAGTCGGCGCAGCTCGCGCGGGCGCTCGGCACCCGGCTGCACACCCACCTGGCCGAGAACGACCACGATGTGGCCTACAGCTTCGAGCGCTTCGGCATGACGCCGGCCCAGTACGCCGAGAGCCTCGAGTGGGTGGGCCCGGACGTCTGGCACGCCCACTGCGTGAAGCTCGACACACCGGGCATCGCCCGCTTCGCCGCCACGGGCACGGGAGTGGCCCACTGCCCGTGCAGCAACATGCGCCTCGCCTCGGGCATCGCGCCGGTGCGCCGCATGCTGGACGCTGGCGTGCCCGTGGGCCTGGGCGTGGACGGCAGCGCCAGCAACGACAGCGGCCACCTGCTGGCCGAGGCGCGGATGGGCATGCTGCTGGCACGTGTGGGCCGAGCCATGCAGCCACCCGACGTCGGGCCCGACGGCTCGACCCGCTACGGTTGCGACCTCGGCCCCGCGCAGATGACGGCGCGCGACATGCTTGCCGTGGCCACCCGCGGCGGCGCGCGCGTACTCGGGCGCGACGACATCGGCCACCTTGCACCGGGCATGGCCGCGGACCTCGCGCTGTTCGACCTGCGCACGCTGCCGCTGGCCGGCGGCGCCGTGCACGACCCCGTGGCCGCGCTGCTGCTGTGCGCGCCGGCACAGGCCGCCTGGACGGTGGTGAACGGCCGCATCGTGGTGCGCGAGGGCCGCCTCGCGACGCTGGACGCCGGCCCCCTCGTGGAGCGGCACAACCGGCTGGCACGCGCGCTGGTGGGCGCGGGGTGAACCCGACGAGACCGCCGCAGGGCGTGCGCAGCGCGCGCCGGAACACCCCGCCGACGTAGTGAAACTACCTCTTTACAGGAGTCGGCCGGACGCGCAGCGCAGGCCGGGCGGCAGGATTACAGACGCAGCCCGTGCGGGCCGGTGGCCCGGCAGGTAGCGAAACTACGGAAGTCCACCGCCGCCGCGGGCTCAGGTGTCGCCCGGAAGACGGCGCCATTCCTGGGCGCTATAGTGCGGGTTTTCGGCGGCCCGCGGGTCGGAGGACTGGAATTGGACTTTGGCCAGCAGCAACGCAACCCCAGCAAGCACGTCGTGGGTTTCGGCATCGTGCTGGGCCTGCACCTGCTGCTCGGCTGGGCCCTCTTGTCCGGCCTGGCGCAGCGCATGGTCGAGGTCATCAAGGCGCCGATCGAGACCAAGCTGATCGAGGAGGTGAAGCCTCCGCCGCCGCCGCCGCCGGAGAACCTGCCGCCGCCGCCCAAGTTCGCGCCGCCTCCGCCGAGCTTCATCCCGCCGCCGGAAGTCGTCGTGCAGCGACCCCCCACCCCGGCACCCGTCATCACCACCACGACGGTGGCACCGCCTCCGACGACCGTCACCGTGGCTCCGGCGCCTGCGCCGGTCGCGGCGCCTCCCGCTCCTGCCGCGCCCCCGCCACCGCCGCGCCGCGCCGCGCAGCCGGCCATCGCGAACGTCTCGGCGTGCGCACCCAAGAGCGAGGACTACCCGCCCGCTGCCTTGCGTGCCGAGGCCACCGGCACCACGCGTGTGCGCTTCGAGGTCGATGCCAGCGGCAAGCTCTCGAAGTCCGACGTCGTCAAGCCCTCGGGCACCTCTCGCGAGCATCGGCTGCTCGATCGTGTCGCGCTGAACAAGCTCAGCGAGTGCACGTTCCGCCCCGGCAACGACGAGACCGGCAAGGCCGTGGGCGGCGTCTTCGAGGTCGAGTACGTCTGGAAGATCGAGTAGCCGCGCGGCAGCCTCGCCCAGTTCTCCTAGTCCGCCAACCCATCCCAGTTCCTGGCGCCGCGCTGCGGCGCTGCTTTCCCCGGAGGCCCCATGTCCCTGTTCACTGTCCTGCGCACGACGATCGCCGCGGCGCTGATTGCCACCGTGTCGCTGGCCGCCACGGTGCCCGCTCCTGCACACGCCCAGGCCGCTTCGGCACCCGTCGCGGCAGCCCCGGCTCCGGCCGAGCCGGCCGCGAAGGCGACGCAGGAGGCGGTGGACAACCCCTACGGCCTGAAGGCGCTTTGGGAGCAGGGCGACTTCGTGGCCAAGGGCACGCTCATCATCATGGTGATCATGTCGATGGGCAGCTGGTACCTGATCTTCACGAAGGTCTTCGAGACGCAGAAGATGCTGCGCAGCGCGCGCGAGGAGCCGCAGAAGTTCTGGAAGGCCGCCTCGGTCAAGGCGGGGGCCGACAGCCTGTCGCAGGGCTCGCCCTTCCGCTACATCGCCGAAGAGGGCGTGCGCGCGGCCGACCACAGCGAGGGCACGATGGTCGAGGCCATCGACAAGCCCACCTGGATCGGCATGACCGTCGAGCGTGCCGTGGGCAGCGTGCAGGGCCGGCTGCAGAACGGCCTCGCCTTCCTGGCCACCGTGGGCTCCACCGCTCCGTTCGTCGGCCTGTTCGGCACCGTCTGGGGCATCTACAACGCCCTCGTGAAGATCGGCATCTCGGGCCAGGCTTCGATCGACAAGGTCGCCGGCCCCGTGGGCGAGGCACTGATCATGACCGCCATCGGCCTGGCCGTCGCGGTGCCTGCGGTGATGGGCTACAACTGGCTCATCCGCCGCAACAAGGCCGTGATGGACGCCACGCGCGCCTTCGCGGGCGACCTGCAGAACGTGCTGCTGGCCGGCAAGCGTTGAGCGGCATCGAGGCCCCTGCACCCGGAGAGCCGCCATGGCGATGAACGTAGGCCCCGCCTCCGAGGATGGCGAGGAGCAGCTGAACAACACCATCAACACCACGCCCCTGGTGGACGTGATGCTGGTGCTGCTGATCATCTTCCTGATCACGATTCCGGTGGTCACCCAGTCCATCAAGCTCGAGTTGCCCAAGGAGCGCAACGTCCCGACGCAAACCAAGCCCGAGAACGTGGTGATCGCCGTGAACCGTGACGGCGAGATCTACTGGGGCCTGGAGCGCGTGCCGGACATCGAGACGCTGGTGAACCGGCTCAAGGTCGAGGCTGTGAAGGACCCGCAACCCGAGGTGCACATCCGGGCCGATTCCGACGTGCGCTGGGAGCCGGTGGGCCGTGTGAACGTGGCCTGCATGCGTGCAGGCATCCTGAAGGTGGGCTTCATCACCGAGCCTCCCGCGGGCGGCGGCTCGCGGATGTGAGGAGGGCAAGAACATGGGCATGAACGTAGGGTCCTCCTCCGGCGGCGACGACGGCGAGGTGATGGTGGACATCAACACCACGCCGCTGATCGACGTGATGCTGGTGCTGCTGATCATGTTCATCATCACCATCCCGATCCAGACGCACGCGGTGAAGATGAACACGCCGATCCCGAACAACGCGGCGCCGCCTCCCAAGCCGCCCACCATCATCCGCGTGGACATCGACTTCGACGGCACGATGGGCTGGAACGGCGAGGTCATCCAGCCCGGCGACCGCGCGGCCATCGAGGCGAAGCTGCAGGCCGCTGCGGCCGAGGCCGACCAGCCCGAGATCCACATCCGCCCGAACAAGCTGGCCGCCTACAAGCACGTGGCGATGGTGCTGGCCGGCGCCCAACGCCTCGGGTTGACCAAGATCGGCATCGTCGGCAACGAGCAGTTCCAGTAGGCGCGCCCGCTGGAAACGCCCGGAAAGTCTCAATAGCCCTGAGGGCGACAGTGACGGCTGCCGCCCTGCTACCTTTGCAACCATGAAGCGCACTTCCTCCCTGCTGCTGGCCGTGCTGGCCGCCTCCTGCATCGGCTTCGCGCACGCCCAGGCGCTGCGCGAGGAGATCGGCAAGCCGCTGCAGCAAGCCGGCGAGCTGCTGCGCGCCGGCAAGGGCCGCGAGGCACTAGCCAAGGTGCGCGAGGCGGATGCAGTGGCCAACAAGACGCCGGCCGAGCAACTGACGATCGACCGCATGAAAGGCGCTGCAGCCCAGCGCGCAGGCGACCACGCCACCACCATCCAGGCCTTCGAGGCCGTGATGGCCACCGGCAAGGTGGCTGGCGCGGAAGGCGCGCAGCTCGCCGAAAGCCTCGCTTTCGCGTACTCGCAGCAGAAGGACTGGGCCAAGACCGGGCAGTGGATCCAGCGTGCCCAGTCGATGGGCAGCACGAGCGCGCAGCTCAAGCAGCTGCAGGCCTATGTGCAGGGCCAGAGCGGCGACTACGCGGCCATCGGCCGCGATGCCGCCGCCGCGGTGGAAGCCGCCGAGAAGGCCGGCCGCAAGCCCGAGGAGGCCGACTTGCTGCGCCTGGCCGATGCCCAGGCGCGCACCGGCAACCCGGGCGGGCAGGCCGCCACGCTCGAGAAGCTCCTCTTCAACTACCCGAAGAAGGACTACTGGACGGCCTACCTGAGCCGCCTGCCGCGCAAGCCGAATTTCGCCGACCGCCTTGGCCTGGACGTGCTGCGGCTGCGCCTGGCCACCGGCAACCTGAGCAAGCCCGAAGACTTCATGGAGATGGCGCAGCTCTCGCTGCAGGCCGGCTTGCCGGCCGAGGCCGTGCGCATCGTCGAGCAGGGCTACAAGGCAGGCGCGCTGGGCAAGGGCGCCGAGGCCGAGCGTCACAAGCGGCTGCAAGACCTCGCCGTGAAGAAGGCTGCCGAGCAGAAGGCGGCCATCGATGCGCAGGCCACCGAGGCGGCCGCGCAAAAGAGTGGCGACGACCTCGTCAAGGTGGGCTACGCCTACTTCACGATGGGCCAGGCCGACAAGGGCGTCCCGCTCATCGAGCAAGGCATCGCCAAGGGCGGCCTGCGCAACGCGGAAGACGCCAAGCTGCGCCTGGGCCTGGCCCAGATCGGCCGTGACCGCGCCAAGGGCGTGCGCACACTGCAGTCGGTCAAGGGCAATGACGGCACCGCCGACGTCGCTCGGCTGTGGACGCTGATCGGCGGCTGAGGCGCAGCGCCCTGCACCCGAATACGGCCCCCGTGGGGGCCGTCGTCGTTTCAGCGCGTCAACAACCGCACGGGCCTGCGCTCCTCACCCGAGCAGGTCGCGTCCCACGATGAGCTGCTGCACCTCGGTGGCGCCCTCGTAAATCCGCAGCGCGCGGATCTCGCGATACAGCGATTCCACCACCGAGCCCACCTTCACACCAAGCCCGCCATGCATCTGCACGGCACGGTCGATCACGCGCTGCGCGGTCTCGGTCGCGCTCATCTTGGCCATCGCCGCCTCGCGCGTGGTGCGCTGCCCGGCCACGTCGCGCAGCCACGCCGCGCGGTAGGTCAGCAGCGCCGCGCCGTCCAGAGCGGTGGCCATCTCGCCGAGTGCAGCCTGCGTGAGCTGGAAGTCGGCCAGCGTGGCACCGAACATCCGGCGTGACTTCGCATGCGCGAGCGCCTCGTCCAGCGCACGCCGCGCGAAGCCGAGCGCGGCCGCGGCCACCGAGGCGCGAAAGATGTCGAGCGTGCGCATGGCGAGCTTGAAGCCCTCGCCCGGCGCACCCAGCAGCCTCGCCTTGGGCACGCGGCATCCCGCAAAACGCAGCCGCGCGAGCGGGTGCGGCGCGATGACGTCGATGCGCTCGGCGATCTCGAAGCCCGGTAGGCCCGCGGGGACGACGAAGGCACTGATCGAGGCGGTGGGCTTGGCCCCTGCCCCGCCCCAGGGCCGCCCGGCGGCATCGACCGTGCGCGCGAAGACGGTGTAGACGTCGGCAATCCCGCCGTTGCTGATCCAGGTCTTCTCGCCGTCGAGCACCCAGGCATCGCCATCGTCGCGCGCGGTGCACGCCATCGCAGCGACATCGGAACCCGCCTGCGGCTCGGAGAGGGCGAAGGCGCTGATGCACTCGCCGCGGGCCACGCGCGGCAGCACCTCGGCCTGCAGCGCGGGGGAGCCCGCGAGCGTGATCGCACCGGTGCCCAGGCCCTGCATCGCGAAGGCGAAATCCGCCAAGCCGTCGTGGCGGGCAAGCGTCTCGCGTGCCACCACGAGGGCGCGGGAGTCGAGCGTGGGCAGGGCGCCGCCGTGCGCGGCGGGCACACACCAGCGCAGGTGGCCGGCGGCGCCGAGCATCGAGACGAGGTGGCGGCAGGCGGCGTCGGTGTCGCTGTGGTCGAACTGGGCGAGGTGCTGTGCGCACCAGGCGTCGAGTTCCGCGGCCTGGGTGCGGTGGAGGTCGTCGAAGAAGGGGAGCTGGAGGTGGGAGAGGCGGGTCATGGGGTGGCAGCTTTCGGAGGGTGTCGAGACTGCCGCATGGGGCGAGGTTGTGCAATCGGAGGCTTCGCGGGACGCGGGGAGCGGGTACCCCCTCCGCTCATGTCCCCCGCCCCGGGCTCCCGCCCGGGGCTCCTCCTCCACTTCGCTGCGGGGGTACCCGCTCCCCGCGTGTTGCCGAGGCGCCATCGTCTCAGGACTCAGCTCATCTGAAAAGACCAGGGTAGGTCAGCCGAGACAAACTACCACCGGCAACTCACGGGGCAGCATGCCTCAGAGAGCTGACCACTTATCCCAACGAACCTCCGCGAATTCCGGGGCGGTTCAATTGGCCAGCCCAAGCGAAGTGAAGTGGGCGGCAAGGTCAGCCATCTTCAGGAAGCGACCGCCAACGTTGATTGCTCGGAGAAAGG
>JBDKFA010000330.1:0-5350 GCA_039798945.1 Pseudomonadota bacterium | reverse complement strand
ATCTACCTCACCGCACTCCTGGTCATCGCCGCGGTTTCGCTCTTCCTCTTCACTTCGGTGGCGGGGTGGCTGTGGTGCGGCTACGCCTGCCCGCAGACCGTCTACACCGAGATCTACATGTGGGTGGAGCGCAAGATCGAAGGCGATCGCGCGGCCCGCATGAAGCTCGACGACGGCCCCTGGACCTTCGAGAAGCTCTGGCGCAAGAGCGCCAAGCAACTCGTCTGGGTGGCCATCGGCCTGTACACCGGCTTCACGCTGGTGGGCTACTTCACCCCGATCCGCACGCTGGCCGCGGAGGCGGCGACCCTGGGCTTCGGCCCCTGGGAGTGGTTCTGGGTGCTCTTCTACGGCCTGGCCACCTACGGCAATGCCGGCTGGATGCGCGAGCAGGTGTGCAAGTACATGTGCCCCTACGCGCGCTTCCAGGGCGCGATGTTCGACCGCGACACCTTGATCATCACGTACGACCCGCAGCGGGGCGACCCCCGGGGTTCGCGCAGCCGCAAGGCCGACCCGCGTGCGATCGGGCTGGGCGACTGCATCGATTGCGGGCTGTGTGTGCAGGTGTGCCCCACTGGGATCGACATCCGCAACGGGCTGCAGTACGAGTGCATCGGCTGCGCCGCCTGCGTGGACGTGTGCAACGGCGTGATGGACAAGATGAACTACCCGCGAGGGCTCGTGCGGTACGCGACGCAAAACAGCCTGGCTGGCCAGTGGACACCGGCGCAGACATGGCGCCGCGTGCTGCGCCCGCGTGTGCTCGTGTACACCGGCGTGCTCGTGTTGATCGTCGCCGCGCTGGGCATCAGCCTGATGCTGCGCAGCCCGTTCAAGGTGGATGTGGTGCGCGACCGCGGGGCGCTGGCACGCCTGGTGGACGAGGGCGCGCTGGAGAACACCTACCGGCTGCAGGTGATGAACGCCACCGAGTCCACGCAGCGCTACCGCGTCCGCGTGGAAGGCCTGCCCGGTGCCCGGCTCGAGGGGCGAGACGAGGTGGAAGTGGGTCCCGCTCAGGCCCGCTGGCTGCCCGTGGCCGTGCATCTGCCACCCGAGACGTGGCAAGGGCTGACGCCAGGTGCCCACACGGTGCGCTTCCACATCGAGCGCCTGGCTCAGGCGGCCGGCGAAGCCTCGGCCGCCGTCATCGAACCCACCACGTTCATCGTCATGAGGTAGACCATGTCCGCATCCTCCCATCGTCCGAACGAAGCCTGGTGGCGCCACGGTATGGTGTGGCTCGTGATCAGCGGGCCCCTGATCGTCGTCATCGCCGGCCTTGCGACGGCCGTCATCGCCATCCGCGGGGCCGACCCGATCGTCTCGGCTGCCGGGGCCGACCAGCCTCAGGCTCGCCCCGCGGTGCAGGCCCGCAACCACGCCGCCACTCCTGCACCCTCGCGTTGAGGGCCCCTGAGGGTGGGCCGCGATCGCCTGTCACGCCTCCTCGGCGTGCTCTGGCCGGCATTCGTCACGGCCGGTGTGCTCGAGGCACTGGTGTTCGTCGTCGTGGACCCGGCCACCCTCCAGGCGTTCGGGAGCAAGCCCCTGGCGTGGAGCCCGAAGGCCGTCTACTCGATCACCTTTTTCGTCTTCTGGGGCGTGATCGCTGTCGGCTGCGCCATCACCGCGCTCGTGAACTCACCCGAGCCGGACGGTTGACGCGGCGGGCCTCAGCAGGGCGTGGCGTTGACCAGGCGCTGCAGGCCGTCGTGGTCGACGATGCGGATGTCGCGCTGCTTGACTTCCAGGATGCCCTCGGCCTGGAAGCGCGAGAACGTGCGGCTGACCGTTTCCAGCTTCAGGCCGAGGTAGCTGCCGATCTCCTCGCGCGACATCCGCAGGATCACCGCGCTGCGGGAGTAGCCTCGCATGTGCAGGCGCTGCGTGAGGTTCAGCAGGAACGCGGCCAGACGCTCCTCGGCACGCATGCTGCCCAGCAGCAGCATCACGCCATGCTCGCGCACGATTTCACGGCTCATGATCTTGTGGAAGACACGCTGCAGATCGGGCATCTGCTGCGACAGGCCTTCCAGATCCCCGTAGGGAATGACGCACACCGTGGAGTCCTCCAGCGCCACCGCGTCGCATGCGTGACGCTCGGTGCTGATGCCGTCCAGGCCGAGCAGCTCGCCCGCCATCTGGAAACCCGTGACCTGATCGCGCCCGTCCTCGGCCATGACGCAGGTCTTGAAGAAGCCGGTGCGCACGGCGTACAGGGACTGAAAGCCGTCCCCAGTGCGGAAGAGGGTTTGACCACGCGCGACGGACCGCCGCGACGACACCAGGCGATCGAGCTGGTCGACCTGTTCGTTGGACATGCCCACAGGCAGGCACAGCTCCCTGAGGTTGCAGCTCGAGCAGGCCGACCGCAGTGGGTCCAGGCGCGGGGCGGGAACAGCGGACATGGCGTGTGCAGCACCCGCCCGGAAACCTTTGTCCCAGGTCAAGGCGCCATTTCTCCTCCTCGGCAAAGTGTAGCGCCATGAACGAGAAGCACGCCGACGAGACCCTGGCGATACCCGAGGCCCTGCTGCAACGGCTGGATGTGCCTGGCCCCCGCTACACCTCCTACCCCACGGCCGACCGCTTCGTCGAGGCCTTCGGCCCGACGGAGTACGCCCGCGCCCTGGGTGAGCGCCGCGGCGGCGTTCGCGTCGGCGGCACGGCGCCGCTTTCGGTCTACGTGCACGTGCCGTTCTGCGAATCGGTGTGCTACTACTGCGCCTGCAACAAGATCGTCACGCGCCACCACGACCGAGCCGTCAGCTACTTGGACGACCTGGAAACGGAGATCGCCCTGCACGTCGAACAGCTCGGGGCGCACGAGCCACTGGTGCAGCTGCACTTCGGGGGCGGGACGCCCACGTTCCTGAATGACGACGAGATCGATCGCCTGATGGCCACGCTCAAGCGGTCGTTCCGCTTCCAGCCGGCTGCCGAGGTATCCATCGAGGTCGACCCCCGGACCGCGAACGCCGAGCGCCTGCAGCGCCTGGCTGCCGCGGGCTTCAACCGCATCAGCTTCGGCGTGCAGGACTTCGACCCCGCGGTGCAGCAGGCGGTGCATCGCGTGCAGCCCTACGAGCTGGTTCGCGACCTGATGATCGAGGCCCGTCGGCTCGGCTTCGTCTCGATCAACGCCGACCTGATCTACGGGCTGCCCCGGCAGACGCCCGAGTCCTTCGCGCGCACGGTGACCCAGGTGGCGAGCCTGCGGCCCGACCGGATCGCGCTGTACGCCTACGCGCACCTGCCCGAGCGCTTCAAGCCGCAGCGCCGCATCCACGAGGACGAGCTGCCCGCGCCGCAGAGCCGCCTGGCGATGTTGTCGGGCTCGATCGCCGGCTTCCTGTCGCACGGCTACGTCTACATCGGCATGGACCACTTCGCGCTTCCGGATGACGCCCTCGCCGTGGCCAAGCGGCAGGGGCGGCTGCACCGCAATTTCCAGGGCTACACGACGCAGCCGGATTGCGACCTTGTGGCGCTCGGGGTCTCGGCGATCGGACGCATGGGGGCCACCTACAGCCAGAACGCGAAAACCCTGCCCGAGTACCAGGATGCCATGCGCCATCGGCGCTTCGCCACGGTACGCGGCATCGAACTCACGCGTGACGACGTGCTCCGGCGGGCGGTGATCATGGCGCTGATGTGCCAGGGCCAGCTCGACTTCGAATCGGTGGAGCTGGCTCACATGGTGAACCCACACACCTATTTCGCCCCCGAACTGGCGCGGCTGAAGGCGTTCCAGGACGAGGGGCTCGTCGAGATCGACCGCGAGGCCATACGCGTCACCGCCAACGGCTGGTTCTTCGTACGGGGCATTGCGATGGTGTTCGACCGTTACCTGCACTCGCGTGAGGTGCGGGCGAGGTTCTCGCGCATCATCTGAGGGAGGTACCCGCCATGGACCTGGCCCTGGTGTTCTCGTGCCTGCTGATGGGCCTGGCCGGGGCACCGCATTGCGCCGCCATGTGCGGGCCGAGCTGTGCGGCCCTGACCTGCACCGGAGCCGCCACGCACGTTCGCACGACCAGCCTCGCCTTTCACGGAGCTCGCGCCGCGTCGTACGCGGCCCTGGGCGCTCTGGCCAGCACAGGCGTCGGCGCGATCAGCCTGGCCGTGAAGACAGCGCCGGTGCTGCGGCCCTTTTGGGTGCTGATGCATTGCGCGGCGCTTGGCCTGGGCCTGTGGATGCTGCTGACGGCCCGTCAGCCGCAGTGGATGACCCGAATTCGCCTGGGCCGGCCAGCGGTGGCGGTGGCGGTGGCGGTGGCGGGGGCGGGGGCGGCAAGCTGGCAGCCGGTGCAAGGTCCCCGCCGCGTCTGGACGGCGGGAACGGCTGGCGCCTTGTGGGTCGCGTGGCCGTGTGGCCTGCTGCAGTCCGCCCTCGTGGTGGCAGCGCTGTGCCAGACGCCGGCGGCAGGTGCCACCGCGATGGGCGGCTTTGCCCTGGCTTCTGCCCCCGGGCTGCTCGCCGCACCTTGGCTGCTCAACCGCTTCGCTTCGCCGCGGGGAGGCATTGCGGCGAAGCGCGGGGTGCCCGATCGCGCCGTGCGAGCAGCCATCCGGGTGGCGGGCGCGTTGCTGGCGGCAGGCTCGCTGTTCGCGCTCAACCACGACTTGTTCGCACGCTTCCTGGCCTACTGCGGCCTCGGCTGAGCCTGAGTCAGTGCAGGACGAGCAACGGCAACTTGGAGCCTGCCAGCACCGCCTTGGTCTGGGAGCCGAAGAGGAATTCCCCGAAGGCCCCGCGCCCGTGTGTGACCATCACGATCATGTCGCAACCTTGTGACTCGGCCATCTCGATGATGGCCTGCTCGACTTTCTGAACCTGGTCGTAGACACCGTTGAACGGCACGCCGGCCGCCTTGGCTGCAGCCTCGAAACGGTTCAGCGGTTGTGCGTGGGCCACCGCCATCTCGTCGTAGGTGCGCGCCTCCTCCTGGAGTTGCGAGCGGCTGCGCGGGCTGGTGGGCAGGGGCGGCAGGGGCTCGGCCACGAAACCGGTGATCGCCGCGCCGAGTTGCTGGGCAAGCGCGATGCTGCCCTCGATGGCGCGCTGGGTGAGTTCGGTGCCGTCGACGGGCACCAAGAGCCGCTTGTAGGTCATGTCCGGGTCCTCCTGGAGGGGCAGATCGGCCGGCTGCGCACGATGCGTGGCCAGTGGACCGTCGCCGGCTCGACCATAGGCCCGGGGGTCAGGGCTGTCTTTGACCTGTTGCAAAGGGCATGGGGATTGCCCACGAAACGGGTGTTATCAAGCTGATGACCCAACGCCTCTAAAGAACGCGTTCTTTGCTTAAAAGCTAGGCAGTTCCAAGCGGCTTGGGTCGCTTCA
>JBDKFA010000329.1:0-3850 GCA_039798945.1 Pseudomonadota bacterium | reverse complement strand
CGGCTACTGCGGCAAGAAGCAGCCGATGGTGGTGTCGATGGGCGGGCCGGCGCTGCGCACGCGCGCGCAGCTGGGGGGCGAATGATGAGCTCCGAAGGCAGCGGCGACCTCGAAGCCCTCGGCGAGCGCCTGCTCGAGCGGCTGCGTGTGCGCGGCTTCGCGCACGCCCAGGTCACCGTCAGCGCACACCGGCGCAGCGAGCTCAACGTCGCCCACAACGAGCCGAGCCTGCTGCGCAGCACGGCCGCGCGCAAGGTCGCCGCGAGCGCGATCGTGGATGAGCGCCGCGCCTCCACCGAGGGCACGGACCTCACGGACGAAGGCCTCGAGCAACTCGTCGAGGAACTGTGGCAGTCGGCTCAGGCGGCCCCGCGCGACGCTGCGCATGCGGTGTCGGCCGGCCAGCACGCGCAGGTCGTGCGCGGCCCGCGCGAGGCCGACCCTGCTGCGCTGACGCAGGCCCTGCAGGCGCTGCTCGCCTGGCGCGCCGCGCACACCCCGACGGTGATGATCGAGGAAGCCCTCGCCGCCCACCGGCACGTGCGCGCCACGCTGCTGACGAGCGGCGGCAGCCGCCTCGTGAGCGACCTCGGCTGGGTCGAGATGTCCGTCTTCGGGCTGGCGCGCGAGGACGGCCGCACGAGCTCCTTCAACTACGCGGGGGGCAGCGCCGACAGCCTGGCCCAGGTGCCCGAGGCCTTCGGCGTGGCCCGCATGATGCGCGAGCTCACGCAGCAGGTGCGCACCCGACCGCTGGGCGACCGCTTCGTCGGTGACGTCGTGCTCGCGCCGGGCGCGGTGGCCGACCTGCTGGAGTGGCTCTTCGGCCAGCTCGAGGACGGCCCGCTGATCGACGGCAGCTCGCTGTACCGCTCACGCGTGGGCGAGGTCATCGCCTCGCCGCTGCTCACGCTGCAAAGCCGCTACGACGCGCCCGGGTGCTCGCCGCTGACGGGCGACGGCTTCGTTGCGCCGCCCGTGCGGCTGCTCGAGGCCGGACGCCTCACGCAGCTCGCGCCGAGCCTGTACGGCAGCCGCAAGACGGGCGTGCCGCACACGCCGGTGGGTGAGGGCTGGGAACTGCTGCCAGGCGGCACGGCGCTGGCCGATGTGATCGCGGCTGTGCCGCGTGGTGCGCTCGTGGACCGGCTCTCGATGGGCGAACCCGCGCCGAACGGCGACTTCTCGGGCGTCATCAAGAACAGCTTCGCCCTCGACGGCGGGCAGGTGGGCCACGCGCTGGCCGAGACCATGATCAGCGGCAACGTCGCGCGCATGCTGCGCGAGGTGCTGGCGGTGAGCGCCGAGCGCATCGACACGGGCAGCCTGGCGCTGCCGTGGCTGCGCATCGGCGGGCTGCACTTCAGCTGAGGCTGGTGCCGAAGTAGAGCATCGCGCCCGAGCCCTCGGGCGAGGCGGCGAGCTCGATGTGGCACTGGCGCACGCCCAGGCGGTGCAGGGTCTGCAGCGCCGCGGCGGCGGCGGCGGTGCCGTGGTCACCCAGGGGCAGGTGCAGCGCAACGAACCCGCCGGGTGCGAGCCACTGCACCACCTGCTCCAGCGGGGGCCAGCCAGGCGGCTCGCGGTGGAACTCCGGGGCGGCCACGCACAGGTGCACGAGACCGAATGGGCCGTATTCGGCCCCCTGTGCGGCCCCACCCTCCACCCAGTGGATGTGTGCGATCCCCAGCGCGTCGGCGTGCACGCGTGCCCGTGCCAGCCACTGCGGGTCGGACTCGGTCGCCACGACCTCGCGGGCGTGGGCGGCCAGCGCCACCGTCACGCGCCCCCGGCCGCAGCCGATGTCCAGCACCCGCCGCGGCCGAAAGCCGGGGTCGAAGACGCGGCGCAGCGTACGCAGCACGTGTTCGGCGTGCCACTGGCCAGTCAGAAAGTACTCGCGCTCGTCGAGGGCCGGCTCGGTGCGGACAGGCTGCAGGGGCGCAGGGCTCGCGGGCAGCTGGAAAGACGTGTCATCCACGTACTCGATAGTAACGTCACGCCGTGACCTTCGCGCGGCTCACGGCCTGCTGCCCGCATCGTGCATCACGGCCCGTCCCGGGCGGGGGATGCCATCCGGGACGCCATGGGGCCCCGGCCCGAGCCCGGCTGTTCAGCCGCGGACTGAGCCTGTGCAAAAGCGAGGATCACCTCGCGCACGACGCGCCGGTTGGTGACCGGCAGACCGAGGAAGAGCTCGAACAGCTCGCGTTCCTGGTAGCCCCAGGCCGCCTCCCAGCGCGCGCGACGTTGCTGCACGCGCTGCGTGACGGCCGCGCCGAAACCCAACTCCTGCGGGGTGACGCCCAGCCACTCGGCCAGCACAGCCAGCTTGTCCGGCCCGGGCATCGTCTCGCCCTGCAACCAGCGCCGCACACCGTGCAGCGTCATTGGCTTGCCCCAGTATCGGGTGTTGAACTCACGCTCCAGCACGGCTGGCCGGGCCGGGTAGCCGGCGGCCTCCAGGGCTTCGCGTAACCGCTGCGCAAACGACTGCTTGATGGGATGCACGACGCTGACAGTAGCGGGTACGTGATCGCATGGTTTGACTGCCTCCCTGCATTACGTCATGAATGTAACTGTCAGTTACGTCCGACCGGATCTCGCCACGACATGCCCGCGATGGCGCAGGTGGCTAGGTGAGGGCGGGCGTGCAGCACTCAGCACGCCCCTGGCCGCTGCACCGGCGCCCGCAAGGCCTCCCAGCCCAGCCGCGCCTGCGCGGCCAGCAGCACGGCCGCCGCCAGTGCCACCGCCACGTACGCGGCTTCGGCCTGTGGCACCCAGTGCCGCGCATGCAGTGCCAGCAGCAGCGGGGCAAGCGCGATCCCGAGCCGCCCCAGCCGGGTGCCGAGCGCCACCCCGCCCGCTGCGAGGAACACGGCTGCCGCCACGAAGACGAGGGTGAAGAGGGTCTCGAGGATGGGCCGTGCGGCGCCGGCGTCCCAGCCGGCCAGGCGCCAGGTGCCGAAGGCCAGGCAGCCGGCGGCCAGCACCGCTGCGAGCGCGCGGGCGCGAGCCGGCGCACCGCCATCGCCCTCGGGGCTGGCGCTCGGGCGCAAGGCCGCCAGGAAGAGCAGGCACAGCAGCCCGGCCAGGGCATCGATGAGCAGCGTCTTCGGGTAGCCGAGCGCCTCCACGGCGATGCCCTGCCAGGTGGCCGAGTACGAGATGGCAAGGTTCATCATCGCCATGTAGGCCGTGAACTGTGTCGCCGCCACGCGCGGGTTCGTAACGTCCATGAAGATGGCCGAGCGCGTGCCGTACATCAGGCCCTGCGCCACCGCGTAGGCGAGCGTGGCCACCCACAGGGCCGTCACGAGCACGGCGGGCACCGCTCGGGCCGCGCGCTCCCCCGCCGGCACCGGCATCACCCAGCCGTGCTGCAGCAGCATCCACGCGAGCCACAGCACTGGCGGGCTCATCAGCGCGAGGTAGACGGCCAGCGTGCGCCGTCGGCCGAAGCGGTCGGACAGCCAGCCGCCGAGCACCATGAAGACGGCCGACAACACCTGCGACCACAGGCTCAGCCAGGCCACGCCGTCGTCCGACAGGCCCAGCTCCACGGCCAGGTTGGACTGCAGCGCCAGGCCCAGGCTCATGGCGCCGGCCGGCAGCAGCGCGAAGGCCAGGCCCGCGCTGGCCCCGCGCGTGCCGAGGAAGCTGCGGAACGCGTCCACGCCGAAGCGGGCCATCTCGCGCCCGGCCGCCACCAGCCCCGCAGCGCGTGCGGGGGTGCCGGGCGGGGCGGCTGGCGTCGCCGGCTCGCGCAGCGGCAGCACGATGCACACGGTGACCAGCGCGATGCACCCGGCCACGAACACGAACCCCCCGGCCAGGCCGAGCCACG
>JBDKFA010000328.1:0-2504 GCA_039798945.1 Pseudomonadota bacterium | reverse complement strand
GGCGTGGTGCTCGTGCTCGTGCTGAAGTTCGCCCCCGACGGCCTGTGGCCGCTCGTGGAGCGCTGGCTGCCGCGGCGCCGGCTGCCCACCGATGCGGCCGGTGCGGCGCCGCTGGCCGTGCGCGACAAGCCCGCGCGCGGCGAGCCGCTGCTGGAGGTGCAGGCGGTGCGAAAGGAGTTCGGCGGGCTCGTGGCGGTGAACGACATCAGCTTTGCGGTGCGCGCGGGCGACATCGTTGGCCTGATCGGCCCGAACGGCGCGGGCAAGTCCACCACCTTCAACCTCGTCACGGGCGTGCTGCCGCTCACCCGCGGCGAGGTGCGGTTCCGCGGTGAGCGCGTGGACGGTCTGCCCTCGCGTGAAGTGGCTCGGCGCGGCATGAGCCGCACCTTCCAGCACGTGAAGCTCGTGCCCGACATGACGGTGCTCGAGAACGTGGCGCTGGGCACCTACCTGCGCACGCGCAGTGGCACGCTCGCGGCGATGCTGCGCACCGACCGCGCCGAGGAGCGACGCGCGCTGCACGAGGCGGCGCGCCAGCTCGAGCGCATCGGGCTCGGTGCCCAGATGCACGAGCTCGCCGGCAACCTCGCGCTCGGCCCGCAGCGGCTGGTGGAAATCGCGCGCGCGCTGGCCAGCGACCCCGCGCTGCTGCTGCTGGACGAGCCTGCGGCGGGCCTGCGCCACCAGGAAAAGCAGGCGCTCGCCGGCGTGCTGCGGCAGCTGCGCGACGAAGGCCTGAGCATGCTGCTGGTGGAGCACGACATGGACTTCGTGATGAACCTCACCGACCGCATCGTCGTGATGGAGTTCGGCACCTGGCTGATGGAAGGCACGCCCGCCGAGGTGCAGGCGAGCCCCGTCGTGCGCGCGGCCTACCTTGGTACGGAGCACTGACATGAACGCGACCTTTTCATGCCGCGCGTGCTGCCCGCGGGCGCACCTGCCGGAGTACGCGCCATGAAGCCTCTGCTCGAGGTGCGCGAGTTGCACGCCGGCTACGGCAAGGCCGAGGTGCTGCGCGGGCTGTCGCTGCAGGCACCCAGCGGCTCGGTCATCACCGTGATCGGCCCGAACGGAGCGGGCAAGTCGACGACGCTCAATGCGCTGATGGGGCTGCTGCCGCTGATGGGCGGCGCGATCCTGCTGGACGGCGAGGACGTCTCGCGCCTCACGCTCGAGGAGCGCGTGATGGCGGGCATGGCGCTCGTGCCGGAGAAGCGCGAGCTCTTCGGCTCCATGAGCGTGGAGGACAACCTCGTGCTCGGCGGCTGGCGCCCGATGCGCCAGCGCAAGGCCGGCTGGCGCGACGGGCTCGAGCGCGTCTACACGCTCTTCCCGCGGCTGAAGGAGCGCCGCACGCAAGCGGCCGGCACGATGTCCGGCGGCGAGCGGCAGATGCTGGCGGTGGGCCGGGCGCTGATGTCGCAGCCGCGCCTCCTGATGCTCGACGAGCCAAGCCTCGGCCTCGCGCCGCTGATCGTGCGCGACATCTTCGCGACCATCGAGCGGCTGCGCGCCGACGGCGTGACGATCCTGCTCGTGGAGCAGAACGCGCGCGCCGCGCTGCAGGTGGCCGACTACGGCTACGTGCTCGAGACGGGCGATCTCATGCTGCAAGGCCCCGCCGCCGAGCTCGCGCGCGACCCGCGCGTGATCGACACCTACCTCGGCAGCCAGCGCAGCAGCGCGCAGCCGGCAGGAGCCTGAACATGGCCTGGGACTACCACGCCCCGATCGACGACATGCGCTTCGTGCTCGAGCAGGTGCTCGAGGCGCCGCGCTCGTGGGCGCAGTGCGCGCCGTTTGCCGAACTCGACGCCGACACCGCCACCGCCGTGATGCAGGAGGCCGCGCGCTTTGCCGCGGGCGTGCTGCTGCCGGCCAACGCGCCCGGCGACCGCGTGGGCTGCGTGCGCGAGACCGACAGCTCGGTGCGCACGCCCCCCGGCTACCGCGAGGCCTACCGGGCCTTCGTCGAAGGCGGCTGGCCCGCGCTGCCCTGCGACCCCGACTGGGGCGGGCAGGGGCTGCCGCTGCTGCTGGACGCCGCCACGCGCGAGATGTTCGCGGCCTGCAACCACGGCTGGGTGATGTACCCGGACCTGCTGCACGGCGCCTACGAGACGATCAAGGCCCACGCGGGAGAGGCGCTGAAGGCCCAGTACCTGGAGAAGGTGGCCACCGGCCAGTGGCTGGCGGCGATGGCGCTCACCGAGCCCCAGGCCGGCAGCGACCTCGGCCTGCTGCGCACCCGTGGTGAGCTGCAAGCCGACGGCTCGCTGCGCGTGACGGGCAGCAAGATCTTCATCTCCGGCGGCGAGCACGACCTCACCGACAACATCGTGCACCTGGTGCTGCTGCGCCTGCCCGACGCGCCGGAGGGCACCAAGGGGCTGTCGCTCGCGCTCGTGCCCAAGTTCCTGCCCGACGGCACGCGCAACGCGATGCACTGCGACGGCATCGAGCACAAGATGGGCATCCACGGCAGCGCCACCTGCCAG
>JBDKFA010000327.1:0-17406 GCA_039798945.1 Pseudomonadota bacterium | reverse complement strand
GCGAGGCGGTGCGCCGGCGCGTCGAGGAGCAGCTCGAGCTCTGGGACCTGGTGCCCAGTTGGGTCGTGCCCGCCACCGCCGAGGCCGGAGTGGTCAACGGCTACGCCATCCCGACCCGCCTCGGCGCCGACCGTTGGGTGGCGCAGGTGGGTGCGCGCTGGCACATGCAAAGGCGCGGCCGGGCGGGTCCGGTGCTGGTGGTCATGGTCGGCACGGCAGTGACCGTGGATGCACAGGACGACGAGGGACGATTCCTGGGCGGACTGATCGTCCCGGGGCACGGGATCATGCTGCGCGCGCTGGAAGGGGGGACCGCCGGATTGCGGGTGCCTACAGGCGAAGTCGTGCGCTTCCCTGGAAACACCAGCGATGCCCTCACGAGCGGCGGCACCTACGCGATCACCGGCGCCATCGAACGCATGCACCGGCACCTGCACGAGTTCTGCGGCACCGCGCCGCACACGCTGATGACGGGTGGTGCGGGCTGGAAGGTCTCGCCGTACCTGGAGGTCCCGCACGAGCTGGTGGAGACGCTGCTCGTGGACGGGCTGCTGGCGATCGCCGCCGGCCGCACCGCGCGCTACAGCACGTAGCGCGAAAGGTCCTCGTTGCGGGCGAGCTCGGCGAGCCGGGCGTCCACGAGCGAGGCGTCCACGGTCACCGCCCGGCCGCTGTCGGCCGGTGCGTCGAAGCTGATGTCTTCCAGCAGCCTCTCGAGCACCGTGGCCAGGCGCCGCGCGCCGATGTTCTCCATGCGCTCGTTGACCTCGAAGGCGATTTGCGCGAGACGCCGCACGGCCTCTGGCGTGAAGGCGAGGTTCACGCCCTCGGTGGCGAGCAGGGCCTGGTACTGGGCCACCAGGCTGCTCTGGGTGCGGGTGAGGATGGCTTCGAAGTCCTCCACCGACAGCGCCGAGAGCTCCACGCGGATCGGAAAGCGCCCTTGCAGCTCAGGAATCAGGTCGCTCGGCCGCGCGAGGTGGAAGGCCCCCGACGCGATGAAGAGGATGTGGTCGGTGCGCACCATGCCGTACTTGGTGCTCACGGCCGTGCCCTCCACGAGCGGCAGCAGGTCGCGCTGCACGCCCTGGCGGCTGACGTCGGCTCCGCCGTGCTCGGCCCTCGAGGCGACCTTGTCGATCTCGTCGATGAAGACGATGCCGTGCGACTGCGCCTGCGCGAGGGCGGCGGCGCGAATCTCCTCCTCGTTGAGCAACCGTGCGGCTTCCTCGTCGACGAGTACGCGCAGCGCCTCGGCGATGCGCAGCTTGCGTGCACGCTTGCGCGGCGCGCCGCCGAACTGGGAGAACAGGCCCTTGATCTGCTCGGCCATCTCCTCCATGCCCTGTGGCCCCAGCACTTCCAGCGCGGGGCGCGGCTCGGCCACCTCGAGCTCGATCTCCTTGTCGGCGAGTGCCCCTTCGCGCAGGCGCTTGCGCATGACCTGGCGGGCCGTGCTGTCGGCCGGCGTGGCATCGGCGGTGAAACCCGTGTGGCGGGGCGGGGGCACGAGGACGTCGAGGATGCGCTCCTCGGCGGCGTCTTCGGCGCGCGGGCGTGCCAGGGCGAGCTGGCGCTCGCGTTCCTGCTTGATCGCCACTTCCACCAGGTCGCGCACGATCGTGTCGACGTCCTTGCCGACGTAGCCGACCTCGGTGAACTTGGTGGCCTCCACCTTGATGAAGGGGGCGCCGGCCAGCCGCGCGAGACGTCGTGCGATTTCGGTCTTGCCCACACCCGTGGGGCCAATCATCAGGATGTTCTTGGGCGTGATTTCGTGACGCAGCGGCTCGTCCACGCGCTGGCGTCGCCAGCGGTTGCGCAGCGCGATGGCGACCGCGCGCTTGGCGGCCGCCTGGCCCACCACGTGCTGGTCGAGTTCACGCACGATCTCGCGCGGGGTCAGCGCTCCGGCGTCGGCGTCGGCGAGGGCGGGCGTCACAGTGTCTCGATCACGTGTTGCTGGTTGGTGTAGATGCACAGCTCGCCGGCGATCGACAGCGCGCGCGAGACGATGTCCGCAGCGCCAAGTTCGGTGTGGGCGATCAGCGCGCGGGCAGCGGCCTGCGCGTAGGCGCCACCCGAACCGATGGCGACGATGCCGTGTTCGGGTTCGAGCACGTCGCCGTTGCCGGTGATGATCAGCGAAGCCTCGCGGTCGGCCACCGCGAGCATGGCCTCCAGGCGCCGCAGCACGCGGTCGGTGCGCCAGTCCTTCGTGAGTTCGACGGCAGCCCGCACCAGGTGCCCCTGGTGCTTCTCGAGCTTGGCCTCGAAGCGCTCGAAGAGCGTGAAGGCATCTGCCGTGGCGCCGGCAAAGCCGGCAAGGACCTGGTCGCGGTGGAGCTTGCGCACCTTGCGTGCGGTGGCCTTGACGACGATCGAGCCGAGCGTGACCTGGCCATCTCCGCCCATGGCCACCTGCCAGCCTTGCGCGCCGCGGCGCCGCACGCTGAGGATGGTCGTGCCGTGAAAGCTCTCCACCCGCCTCACTCCCGTCGCACGTGCACGCCCGCGTGCTCGTTGATGCCCATGGCCACGAAGAAGAGCGCCACCAGCCGGTGTGTGTCGATGAACTGCACGGCGCGATTTTCGGAGCGTTTGGCAAGCACCCAGTTGAGCAGGTCGCCTGCCGCGAGGAAGTCCACGCGGATGAGCCGCGCGCAGGAGACGTTGACGATGCTGGCCGCGCCGATGTCGCCGTCCAGGCGGTCCAGCGTCTGGCCGATGTCGCCCACGAGCTGGCCGGAGAGCTCCAGGCTCGCCACCTGCACCTGGGCGGGCTCGTCGTCGAAGAGAGTGGACTCCATGAAGGAAGTCGACACCTCGCTGATGATCGACATCGGCTGCGTCTGCAGGGAGGCACCCGAGGTGCTCTGCCGGGCGCGGCAGCGTGGCGGTTCCCACGCCGGTGGCGAGACCTCGTAGGTCATGCAGTAGTCGATGGCCGTCTCGTCGAAGAGGTCGGCTCGGTTGAGCAAGCGCAGCACCGCCAGGCGTGCCATCCAGAAGGCCGGATCGGCGTCGCGGTCCCCGGTGGAGGCCGCCTCGGCGAGGAGCGCGACGAGGTGGTCGGCGCCGATCCAGCGCATCTCCAGCGGCTGACCCGCCCAGCTGCGCAGCAAGTCGTTGAGCTGGGTAGCGGCCTCGACGTCGAGGCTGCGAGCGGAACTCCAGTCAAGCACCCAGGGCTGCGGCAGCTGCATGGCCTGCGAGCGCAGGCTCGAGATGGCCCCCGCGTCGAGCAGGGGCGGGCAGGCCCAACCCAGCTGGCCGGTCCCGCCAGCCAAGGGCGCCTGCGCGGTCGGCTGGTCCTCGCAGAGGGCGTCGGCGACCGCCTTGGGCAGGGAGTACCAGGTGGGCGCCGAGCGTGAGAGGCGTCGCGCGTACTCGAAGGCAAGGGCTTCGAAGCGCTCGTGCTGGCCGGTGGCGCGGAACAGGTCGAAGAGCACGAGCCAGGTCTCCGGCCAGGCCTCGCGCAGTCCACCGGGCGCCACCATGTCGCGAAGCGACTGCTCGCACAGGTCGAAGTCGGCGTTGGCAAACGCGATCACCGTCTCGTCCAGCGCCGGGTCGTGCGCCGGGCCGTTCGGGCCCGTCTCAGCAGCCTCGGCGTTCGCGGCGTCGTAGGACGAACTGACGGAGGGCAGAGGATCGTCGGGCGCGAAAGTCGATGCCTGGGCGCCAGCCCGGTGGGCCGGACCCGGCGCCGGGCCGGATCCGGGGCTGCCCAGCACCTCGGCCGGGTCGCGTGCAGACTCGCCGCGCCGGCCGGGATCCAGAGGCAACGGATCGGTTGCTCGCCAGCGATCGGCTGCGTCCGCGGGCAACCACGAGCGGCCTCCCCCCGCGGGAGACACGGAAGCCCCGGATACCTCGTCCCAGCGCGATGCGGCACCGGAGCGCGTGCGCCGGGCAGGCAGGGCGTCCGGTGCGTCACCCACCATCTCGCGCTCGATGTGGTTGATCTTGGCCGTGACCCCACCCTCGGGCCGCGCCGACACGTCCGCCAGTGCAAGACCGGTGTCGTCCACGCGCGAGGAAGTGCCGATGGCGGCCAACTGCTCCGGCGTCAAGCCGTCGCGGCGCATGCGCCGCAGCAGATCGAACTCGCGTTTACGCACGAAGTCGTTGCGGCGCTTGCGCTCGACCATGGCCTTGAGCTCGCTCTTGTCGAGCTCCGGGCGCACCGACTGGCGCGAGTTCAGCTCGGCCCAGTCCGTCGCCGGGTGGGCGACGAACCGCGCGACCTTGCGCAGGAAACCGTCTTCTTCGGCCATTGGCCTCAGTCGCCGAACATCTTCTGCTTCATCTCGCGGCGTTGCTGGGCTTCCAGGGACAGCGTGGCGGTCGGGCGCGCCAGCAGCCGCGGCAGGCCGATCGGTTCGCCAGTTTCGTCGCAGAAGCCGTAGTCGCCGCTGTCCAGGCGCGCCAGCGCCTGGGTGATCTTCTTGAGCAGCTTGCGCTCACGGTCGCGGGTGCGCAGTTCGAGCGCGTGTTCCTCTTCGATCGTCGCCCGGTCGGCGGGGTCCGGGACGATGGAGGTGTCCTCGCGCAGGTGCTCGGTGGTCTCGCCGGCGTTGGACAGCAGGTCCTCCTTCTGCGCCATCAGGCGGGCGCGGAAGAAGTCGAGCTGCTTGTCGTTCATGTACTCGGCGTCGGGCATGGCCAGCAGCTCGGCCTCGCTCAGGTCACGCCCGGCCTTGTGCTTCCAGGCGGCTGCCAGTTTGGGATCGGCCTTGGCGGCCGGCTTCGGGAGGTTCATGGGTTCGGGCAGGGACTTCGCGCTCGCCTTGGCGGGCCCGAAGCGGTCGGCAAATCGTTGTCCTGCGCCAACGGGCTCAGGTGCGGAAGGTGGGGTGGCCGGACGCGGGGATCCCGCGGCCTGGCCCGCCGACTTGGCGGGCGCACGCGAGCTGCCCTTGGGTGCGGGCGCCTGAGCCTGCGCCGCGGCAGCGGCGGAGGTCTTGGCGGGTGCAGGCTTGCTCACGGGGCACTCCTCGATGTCAGGCCGGCTCGTCGGCGAGTGCCGACCCCGGCTCTAGGGGGATCGCTTGGGGGATCACTCGGGGGATCGTCGAAGCGCCGGGATTGTAGCGATGCCGGTCTCGGCCGTGCGCCCGGCGCCGCGGCTTCAGGCCAGGCACTGCTCCAGCCCCTGCATCAGCACCTCCCGGGGCAGGTCGATACCGATGAACACCATCTTGCTGTTCTTCTTCTCGCCGGGGGCCCATTTCGGGCCGAGGTCACTGCCCATGAGCTGGTGCACGCCCTGGAAGACGACCTTGCGGTCGCTGCCCTTCATGTGCAGCACGCCCTTGTAGCGCAGCATCTTGGGCCCGTAGACCTGCACGATGGCCGCCAGGAAGTCTTCGAGCTTGGCAGGGTTGAAGGGGCGGTCGGCGCGGAACACGAACGACTTGACGTCGTCGTCGTGGTGGTGGTGATGCGGGTGGTCGCAGTGCTCGTCGTGCACATGGCCGTGGTCGTGTTCATGCCCATGCCCATGCCCATGCCCATGGTCGTGGCCGTGGTCGTCCGGGGCGGACAGGAATTCCGGGTCGATTTCCAGCGTCGCATTCAGGTTGAAGCCGCGCAGGTCCAGCACCTCCTGGAGCGAGACCTGGCCGAAGTGCACCGGCTTGAGCGGCGCGCGCGGGTTCATGTGCTTGAGGCGGTGGATCAGCGCATCGACCTCGGCGGCGGGCACGAGGTCGGTCTTGCTGATGAAGATGCGGTCGGCGAAGCCCACCTGGCGCCTGGCCTCCTGGCGCGTGTCCAGCTGCGAGGCCGCGTGCTTGGCGTCCACGAGCGTGACGATGGAGTCCAGCAGGAAGCTCTCGGCGACTTCGTCGTCCATGAAGAAGGTCTGGGCCACGGGGCCGGGGTCTGCGAGGCCCGTCGTCTCGATGATGACGCGCTCGAAGTCGAGCTCACCCTTGCGGCGACGCGCCGCCAGGTCCGACAGGGTGCTGCGCAAGTCCTCCCGGATCGTGCAGCACACGCAACCGTTGCTCATCTGGATGACCTGTTCGTTCGTGTCGGCCACCAGGATGTCGTTGTCGATGTTCTCCTCGCCGAACTCGTTTTCGATGACGGCGATCTTGTGCCCGTGGGCTTCGGTGAGCACGCGCTTGAGCAGGGTCGTCTTGCCGGCGCCAAGGAAGCCGGTGAGGATCGTGGCGGGTATCAGGGACATGGAGGTCGGCTCGGGGGGGTCGAGGGTGATGGACGGAGGATGAAGGGGGCAGGTGCCGGCGGCGCCGCAGCGCCGGGGCTGCCGAGCATGCCGCTCGGGTATTCTTCGCATTGTCGCCACTTCCGACACTCCCGTGTCAGACCCACATCCTGCAAGGTCTGCCCGCACGCCCCTGGCGCGCGGTGCAGACAAGGCCTCCGGCCGTCCTGTGCCCGAACGCCCTGCGGACCGCCGCACGCTCTTCGAGCGCCTGGTGGAGTTCATCAAGCCCGGGCCGGACTCGCGCGACGAGCTGATCGAATCCCTGGCCGACGCCGAACAGCGCGAGCTGATCGAGCCCGAGTCGCGGGCGATGCTCGAAGGCGTGATCCGCATGGCCGACATGACCGCCGGCGACGTGATGGTGGCCGCCCCGCGGATGGACCTGCTGGACATCCACGCCCCCTACGAGGAGTTGCTGGCTCTGGTGATCGAGACCGGGCATTCGCGCTTTCCGGTCACGGACGGGGCGCGCGACAACATCATCGGCATCCTGATGGCCAAGGACCTGCTCAAGTTGCAGCGGGCTCCCGAGCTGAACCTGCGCACGCTGCTGCGCCCGGCCGTCTTCGTGCCCGAGAGCAAGGGGCTGAACGAGCTGTTGCGCGACTTCCGCTCCAACCGCAACCACCTGGCCATCGTGATCGACGAGTTCGGCAACACCGCCGGGCTGCTCACGATCGAGGACGTGCTCGAGGAGATAGTCGGCGAGATCGAGGACGAGTTCGACGAGCGCGACGGTGACAGCGGCGTGTACACGCTGGCCGACGGCTCACACCGCGTGGCCGGCGATGCGGGGATCGCCGCGGTGAACGAGGCTTTTGGCGTGAACCTGCCCGAGGACCGGTTCGACACCATCGGGGGCCTCGTGGCCGACCAGTTCGGGCGCGTGCCGCGTCGGGCCGAATCGGTGGAAGTCGGCGGGCTCGCCTTCACCGTGATGCTCACGCGGGGGGGCGCCGTCCGGTGGTTCCGCGTCCAGCGCGCCCAGCCCCGGGAGTCACGACAGGCCGCGGACCTGGGAGGCAGCTGACTTGGCGGCACAGCGCCCGGCTGCCTTGGCGCGGCGGCCGCGCGGTCTCGGCCGGGGCTTCGCGGCCGGCCTGCTGGCGGGGCTGCTCGGGGCGCTGCACACGCCGGCTTATGCGTACCCGCAGTGGGGCTGGCCGCTCGCGCTGCTGGCCCTGGTGGGTTTGGTGGCACTGCTGCGAGCCAGCACGCCGGGTGGAGCGGCCTGGCTCGGCCTGGCTTACGGCAGCGGCTGGCTCGGTGCCGGGGTGTGGTGGCTTTTCGTCAGCATGCACCGGTACGGCGACTTGCCCGCCTGGATGGCGGCGTCGGCCGTGGCGGCGCTGTCGATCGCGCTGTCGGCGTACCTGGCGCTGGCCTGCGCCGCCTGGGCCCGCTGGCGCCCGGGCCGAGTACTTGGGGATGCGGGGCTGTTTGCAGCCCTGTGGCTGCTGGCGGAACTGGCCCGAGGTGTGCTCTTCACGGGCTTTCCGTGGGTGGCCAGCGGTTACGCGCTGGTCGATGCCCCGCTGGCTGCACTGGCACCCTGGGTCGGCGTGTACGGGCTGGGCGCGCTGCTGGCCGCCAGCGCGGCGTTGCTGGCGACGCTGCCGGCCGTGCACGGACGGGCGCGGGCGGGCGGGCTTGTCCTGGCGCTGGCCGTGCTGGTCGGCCCGGCGGTGCTGCCCGAGCCACACTTCACCGAGCCGGCCGGGCGGATCAGCGTGTCGCTGTTGCAGACGGGTGTGGCCCAGGACGAGAAGTTCACCGCCGCACGCTTGCCCGGCCTGCTCGCCGCGCTGGGTGCGGACCTGCAGCGTGCGCGGGGCCAGCTGGTGGTGGCGCCGGAGACGGCCGTGCCGATGCTGCCCGCGCAGCTGGACGCAGTCGCGCCAGGGTGGTGGGCCGCGCACGTGGAGCCGATCGCGCGCAGCGGCCGGGCAGCGCTGATCGGGCTGCCCCTGGGCGACTTCGAATTCGGCTACACCAATTCGGTGGTGGGCGTGCACGCGGGCGCGCCCTACCGCTACGACAAGCACCACCTGGTGCCCTTTGGCGAGTTCATTCCGACGGGGTTTCGCTGGTTCACCGAGCACATGCGCATTCCGCTGGGCGACTTCGCCCGCGGGCCGCTGCGGGCGCCCTCCTTCGAGGCGCTGGGCCAGCGCTTCGGGCCCAATGTCTGCTACGAGGACCTGTTCGGGGAGGAGCTGGCCGCGCGCTTCGGCGACGCCGACAGCGCCCCCACGGTGCTGGTGAACCTGAGCAACATCGCCTGGTTCGGCGATACGGTGGCGTTGCCGCAGCACCTGCACATCACGCGCATGCGCACGCTCGAACTCGAGCGGCCGATGCTGCGCGCCACGAACACCGGCGTGACGGCCATCGTCGACCACCGGGCACGGGTGCTCGAGCAGCTGGCCCCCTTCGTGGCCGGTGTGCTCGAGGGTGAGGTGCTGGCGCGCCGCGGGTTGACGCCCTACGCCTGGTGGGCCGGGCGTTTCGGGCTGTGGCCGCTGGGGCTGGGAGCCGCGCTGGCGGCCGTCGCGCTCGCGCGCCGGGGGGCGGGGCGCCGCAGCGAGCAGTGCCAGCAAGGCGAGTCCGACAAGCGGCACCTCTAGAATCGCGGGTTTTCCCTCCCGACGGCCCTGGGCCGGGCGTGCCATGCCGAGCTTCCAGCAGATCATCCTCCAGCTGCAGGCCTACTGGGCCGAACGCGGCTGCGCGCTGCTGCAGCCCTACGACATGGAGGTCGGTGCCGGCACGAGCCACACGGCCACCTTCCTGCGTGCCCTCGGCCCCGAGCCCTGGCGCGCGGCCTACGTGCAGCCCAGCCGCCGCCCCAAGGACGGCCGCTACGGCAACAATCCGAACCGGCTGCAGCACTACTACCAGTACCAGGTGGTGCTCAAGCCCGCGCCCAAGGACATTCTCGAGCTGTACCTCGGCAGCCTGCAGGCCCTCGGCCTGGACCTGCAGGCCAACGACGTGCGCTTCGTCGAGGACGACTGGGAGAACCCGACGCTGGGCGCCTGGGGACTGGGCTGGGAAGTGTGGCTCAACGGCATGGAAGTGACCCAGTTCACCTACTTCCAGCAGGTCGGTGGCATCGACTGCCGGCCGATCACCGGCGAGATCACCTACGGGCTGGAGCGCCTGGCGATGTACTTGCAGGGCGTGGACAACGTGTACGACCTGGTCTGGACCGACGGCCTGACCTACCGCGATGTCTACCACCAGAACGAGGTGGAGCAGAGCACCTACAACTTCGAGCACAGCGACGTGGAGTTCCTGTTCTCTGCCTTCGGCGCGCATGAGAAGACCGCCCGCGAGCTGATGGCGCGCGAGCTCGCGCTGCCCGCCTACGAGCAGGTGCTCAAGGCCGCGCACAGCTTCAACCTGCTCGACGCGCGCGGGGCGATCAGCGTGACCGAGCGGGCGGCCTACATCGGACGCATCCGCAACCTGGCGCGCAGCGTCGCACAGAGCTATGTGGACAGCCGGGCCCGCCTCGGATTCCCGATGGCGCCGCGCGCCTGGGCCGAGGCGGTGCAGGCGCAGCTCGCGCAGGATCACGCGAGGAAGGCGGCCTGATGATGGACACCTCTGTGGTTGCCGCGCCACGCGCGCTGCTGGTGGAGCTCTTCGTGGAGGAGCTGCCGCCGAAGTCGTTGAAGAAGCTCGGCGAGGCCTTCTCCGATGGCTTGCGCCGGGCGCTGGCCGCGCAAGGGCTGTGTGCCGCCGAGGCGCCGCTGCAGGGGTTTGCCACGCCAAGGCGGCTCGCCGCGCGCATCGGCGAGGTGAGTGCGCGAGCGGCGGATCGCGCGCTGTCCGTCAAGCTGATGCCGGTTTCCGTGGGGCTGGACGCGGCCGGCCAGCCGACGGCGGCGCTGCTGAAGAAGCTGGCGGCGCTCGGGGCCGATGCGTCGGCCGTGCCCGGTTTGCGGCAGGTCCCCGACGGCAAGGCCGCGGCGCTGTTTCTCGACACCGTGCAGCCGGGAGTCGGGCTTGCGGCGGGGTTGCAGCAGGCGCTGCAGGAGGCGATGGCGGCGCTGCCGATCGCCAAGGTGATGCGCTACCAGCTCGACGATGGCTGGACGAGCGTGGACTTCGTGCGGCCGGTGCACGGCCTCGTGGCACTGCATGGCAGCGAGGTGGTGCCTGTCGCGGTGCTCGGCCTCGCGGCCGGGCGCGAGACGGCGGGCCACCGGTTCGAGGCCCGCGCCGCGCGGCTGCCGATGGCCACGGCCGCCGACTACGAGCATGTGCTGCTGGAGCAAGGCGGTGTGATCGCCTCCTTCGCGCAGCGCCGTGCCGAGGTGGTGCGGCAGCTGCGCGAGGCTGCGGGACGCGAGGGCCTGCAGCCCGTCGAGGACGAGGCGCTGCTGGACGAGGTGACGGCGCTGGTCGAGCGGCCGAACGTGCTGACGTGCCGTTTCGAGGAGCAGTTCCTCGCCGTGCCTCAGGAGTGCCTCATCCTCACGATGAAGGCCAACCAGAAGTATTTCCCGCTGCTCGATGCGGCCGGGCGGCTCACGAACCGTTTCCTAGTGGTGAGCAACGTGCGGCCGGCCGACCCGTCCCGGGTGGTGATGGGCAACGAACGTGTCGTGCGCCCGCGCCTGGCCGACGCCAAGTTCTTCTTCGACCAGGACCGGCGGCGTACGCTGGCCTCGCGGGTCCCCGAGCTTGGTCGCGTGGTCTACCACGGCAAGCTCGGCACGCAGGCCGAGCGCGTGCAGCGTGTGCGCGCCCTCGCGCACTCGATCGGCCAGCAGCTCGGCGGCCTCGCGCTGGCCGACCTGGCCGAGGAGGCGGCCACGCTCGCCAAGGCCGACTTGCTGACCGACATGGTGGGCGAGTTTCCGGAACTGCAGGGGATCATGGGCGCGTACTACGCGCGCCACGACGGCCTGCGCGAGGCGGTGGCCGATGCGATCGAGGACCACTACAAGCCGCGCTTCGCGGGCGATGCGCTGCCGCGCGGCGAGGTTGGCGTGGTCGTGGCGCTGGCCGACAAGCTCGAGACGCTGGCGGGCCTGTTCGGCATCGGCCAGCTGCCCTCGGGCGAGAAGGACCCCTTCGCGCTGCGCCGCCACGCGCTGGGTGTGGTGCGCATGCTCGTGGAGCGGGCCTTGCCGCTCGCGGTGCCCGCGCTCGTGCACCAGGCCTTCGCCGCCTTCCCGGCCGGGCACGGCGCGGCGCAGGCCGAGGTGCTGCGCTTCCTGGACGACCGGCTGGCCGGCTGGCTGCGCGAGCAGGGCTACTCGGCGCGTGAGGTCGATGCGGTGCTGGCGCTGCGGCCCGATGTGTGGGCCGGGCTGCCGGCGCGGTTGGCGGCGGTGCGGGCCTTTGCATCGCTGCCCGAGGCGCCGGCGCTGGCAGCGGCGAACAAGCGCGTGGGCAACATCCTGCGCAAGTCCGAGGACAGCGCCGACGTGGAGGCCGGGGTCGAGGCCTCGCGGCTCGTCGAGCCGGCCGAGCAGGCCCTGTGGGCGGCACTCGTCGAGACCACCCCACGCGCCGAGGCTGCCCGGGCGGCGGGAGACCTCACGGCCTCGCTGCAGATGCTGGCGGCGCTGAAGGCGCCGGTGGATGCGTTCTTCGATGGGGTGATGGTGAACGCGGAGGACGCCGCCCTGCGGCGCAACCGGCTCGCGCTGTTGCGTGCGCTGCATGCGGCGATGAACCAGGTGGCCGACCTCGCGCGGCTGGCCGGCTGAGGCCGGGCGCGCGCAGGCACGTGCGGCACAGGAGAGCCTGAGATGAAACTCCTCGTGCTCGGCCGCGACGGCATCCTCAACGAATACCGCGACGACCACGTGAAGGCTCCCGAGGAATGGCGGCCGGTGCGAGGGGCGCTGGAAGCGCTGGCCCGGCTGAACCAGGCGGGATGGCACGCGGTGGTGGCGACCAACCAGGCGGGCATCGGGCGCGGCATGATCGACATGGCCTCTGTCAACGCCGTGCATGCCCACATGATCCGCTGCGCGCAGCGGGTGGGCGGGCGCATCGACGCCGTGTTCTTCTGTCCGCACACCTCCGAGGACGGCTGCGACTGCCGCAAGCCACTGCCGGGCATGCTGCGCGACATCGGTCGCCGCTACGGGGTGGAACTGTCGCAGGTGCCGGTGGTGGGCGACACCCTGCGCGACCTGCTGGCCGCGCGCACGGCCGGCTGCGAGCCGCATCTGGTGATGAGCGGGCGCGCCGCCCACCTCGAGGAGGCACAGTTGCAGGCCATCTTGCGCGAGGTGCCTGGCGCGCAGGTGCACCGGGACCTGGCCAGCTTCGCGGAGCAGCTGCTGCGGCGCGAGGCCTGCGGAGTGCGTGCCGCGGGCGCAAGCCCCGAGGGCCCAGGAGCGCCGCGATGAGCCTCGCTGCGCGGCTGCTGTGCGCGCTGCGCTCGGCGCTGTACCTCGTGTTCCTCACGGTGACGGTCGTTCCCTGGGCGGTGATCGTGCTGCTGGCGTCCGTCATCTGGCGTGGCCCGCCGCTGTACTGGCTGGCCGTGTGCTGGCTGCGTGCGTCGATGTGGGGCGCACGGGTGATCTGCGGGGTGCGCGCCGACGTACGCGGCCTGGAGCACGTGCCCACGGCGCAGGACGCGCGCTCGGCGGTGTTGCTGGCGCCGAAGCATCAGTCGACGTGGGAGACCTTCTTCTTCCCCACGCTGATGCCGCACCCGCTGGCGTACGTGTTCAAGCGCGAGTTGCTGCGCATCCCCTTCTTCGGCTGGGCGATGGGGCGACTGGACATGGTGCACATCGACCGCAGCCGCCGTACCGAGGCCTGGAGCCGGGTGGCCGAGCAGGGCCGGCGGCTCTTCTCCGAAGGCGTATGGGTGATCATGTTCCCCGAGGGCACCCGTACCCCACGTGGCGAACAGGGGGTCTACAAGACCGGCGCCTCGCGACTGGCGGTGGCCACCGGCGTGCCGATCGTGCCGATCGCAGTGGCCTCGGCACGGTGCTGGCCGCGCAAGAGCTTCCTGCTGCGTCCTGGGGTGATCCCCGTGAGCATCGGCCCCCCGATGCCCAGCGCCGGGCGTGACCCGGAAGAGCTCATGCAGGAGGTGGAGGCCTGGATCGAGGCGGAAATGCGCCGCATCGACCCCGAGGCCTATTCCGGATCGACGCCTGGGTCGCACAGGCTCTAGACTTCGCGGCGCATGGGCGCCCACCCGACCTCCTTCAAGCCTGAACAGCTGTCGCTCTTTGGTGAGAGTGGCGCGACGGCGCCCGCTCCACGCGCCGGACTCGCGCAGGGGGCGGCCCCGGATACCGGGCGTGGGCCCGCGCAGGCCGGGCGGCCTGCCGGCCTGCCGGGTGAGGCGCCGTCGACCGGGCCGCGCATCGCGCCGCCCCGTGACGCCAGCCCTGAGTCCGCCACACGCGAATTCCGCCACCCGCGCGCGAGCCGTGAGCTGCTGCTGCAGGGCTGCCGCGTGGGCTTCGAGTTGCGCCGGGCGCGCCGGCGCAGCATCGGTTTCGTCATCGGGCCCGAGGGGCTTGCGGTGAGCGCGCCGCGCTGGGCCAGCTCGGCCGAGATCGAGGCGGCGCTGCGCGAGAAGTCGGCCTGGATCGTGCGCAAGCTGCACGAGCAGCAAGAGCGCGCCCGGCGCCTGGAGCAGTCACGCATCGCCTGGGGCGACGGCGCATGCGTACCCTTCCTCGGCGAGACCGTGATCGTGGTGCTCGATCCGCGCACCACCGGCGCGGTGCTGCACACCGACGCCGAGGCGCTGCCCGGCGTGCCTCGCCTGACGCTGCACGTGGGCCTGCCGCAAGGCGCGGCGGCCGATCAGGTGCGCGAGGCGGTGCAGGGCTGGCTGCAGCGCCAGGCGCGGCGCCTCTTCGAGGAGCGTTGCGCGCACTTCGCGCGCGAGCTCGGCGTGCAGGTGCGCCGGCTGTCGCTGAGCTCGGCCGCCACACGCTGGGGCAGCGCGGGGGCGGATGGCTCGGTGAGGCTGAACTGGCGGCTCGTGCATTTCGCGCGGCCGGTCATCGACTACGTGGTGGCGCACGAGCTTGCTCACCTGCGGGTGATGGACCACAGCCCGCGTTTCTGGGAGGTGGTGGGCTCGGTGGTGCCCGACTTCCGGGCGCGCCGGGCTGTGTTGCAGGAAACGCTGCTTCCGCCGATGGACTGACGAGACAGGGGGGAACCCGTGCCGATGCCGGACGACCTTGCCGGACTTCCACCTCCAGGCGCCGGCTCGCCGGATCGAGCACGCGTGGCAGACTCTGTCCGGCGCAACCTGGCCGATCAACTCGAGGACGGCCCGCTCAAGCGTGAGCTCCTGGGGGATCCACCCGCCCCGCCCCCGGTTCCCGCCCCGGCCTTCCGTGCACGGCTCGTCTTCGACGGGCAGGGCGCCGAGTACTTCAGGATCTGGATCGTCAACCTGCTGCTCACGCTGCTGACCCTGGGGGCCTACTCCGCCTGGGCCAAGGTGCGCAAGGCGCGCTGGTTCGCGCAGCACACCTCGCTGCTGGGAGACCGCTTCGACTACCACGGCGACCCCTGGCGCATCCTGGCCGGTCGCGTGCTCGCGCTCGGGCTGCTGGCGGCCTGGACCTGGGCCTTCGATCTGTCGCCTTGGTTCGGCTGGGCGGTTTTCGGTCTGTTGCTGGTGGCCGGCCCCGTGCTCTTCGCGGGTGCCCAGCGCTTCAAGCTCGCCAACACGAGCTGGCGCGGGCTGCGCTTCGGGTTCCGGGCGCCCAAGCTCGAGGTCTACCGGGTGTGCGTGCCGCTGCTGGTGGTGTGGACGCTGGGCACCGCTCTGGGCCACGCCGGGGCGCCGGAGAACTGGGTGATGTGGTCCAGCTTGCTGCTGGCCTTGCTGCTGCCCTGGGCGCATGCAAGGCTCAAGCGGTTGCAGCACGCGCGTGCAAGCTTTGGCGCGCGCGCGTTCAGCTTCGAGCCGGCTGGCACGGCCTTCTATGGCTTGTACGCGAAGGCGCTGGTGCTCACCATCGCAGGAGGAGTCGTGGTGATGCTGGCGATAGCCGTGATCGCGGCCGGCAGCCAGGACCTCCGGCGAGGGGCGGAAGGTGTCGGCTCAAGCAGTGCCTGGTTCAGCCTGTTGTCCGGGGTCGCGATGGTCTTCGTGATCTGGCTCTCGGCGTGGCCGTACTTCGCCGCACGCGCGCAGCAGATCGTCTGGGGCCATACGCGCCTGGCCGGCGGGGTCGGGTTTGCCGGGCAGATGCGCGGCGCGACATTGTGGAAACTGGTCGTCGGCCAGACGTTGCTCACCTTGCTGACCGCCGGGCTCTATTGGCCCTTCGCCGCAGTCGCGATCGCCCGCTACCGCATCGAATCCGTGGAGGTCGTGGGGGATGTTCCGCTGACGGAGATTCGGGTCGACGCTGCATCCGCACCGGCAGGCCGGGCCACGGGCGACGCCGCCGCCGAGATGTTCGGCCTGGACCTCGGATGGTGACGACGATGGCCGCAAACGCCACACGCGAAGGCCCCGGTTCCCGGACCGGGGCGCAGACTGTCTTGCAAGGACGCTTGTTCGACGGCCGCTCGACCCTCGACCGCGCGGCGGCTGCCCGGATCGAGGCGCAAGAGCTCGTGATCACCTTCACGGCGGGACCCGACACGGGCACCGTGCCAGTCTCCTCACCCGAGGACGGCGGCGCACCACCGCCACTGCCGATGCAGCTGCGCCATCCGTTGCCCGCCCTGGCTCTCGGCGAGAGGTGGCAGCAAGGCGCCTATCCCGTGGGGCTGCCCGATGGCAGCACGCTCTGGCTCGACCAGCGGGAGCCGTCCTCGGCGGCCTTCGTGGAGGCGCTGTTGCGCGGGGCGGGCCGGCGGCAGCGCGTGGCGCGCCTGTGGCGGTCGTGGCCCACGGTATGGGTTTGCTTGGCACTGCTTGTGGCCGTCATGACGTGGTTCGACCGTCAGGGTGTGGGGCTGGCTGCCCGGGCGGTGCTCCCGCTGATGCCGCTGACTGTTGACGATGCTGTCGGCAAGCAGGCCATGAAGCAGCTGGACAAGACCTGGCTGGCGCCGTCGGCCCGGTCCGTCGAGGATGCGGAGTTGCGCAGCCGCTTCGAGCAGATGGCGCGTGCCTGCGGGCAGGGCCGCTCATTCAACCTGGAGATACGCCGCATGCGCGACGAACCCGGGTTCAACGCGCTGGCGCTGCCCGACGGGACGGTGGTGATGCTCGATGGCTTGCTGGACGCCCTCACGCAGGACGAGGCCCTGGCTGTGATGGGGCACGAGATCGGTCACGTCGTCCACCGCCACGGCATGGGCCATTTGTTGAAGTCGCTCGGCCTGGTGGCGATGGCAAGCACGGTCTTCTCCGACTTCTCCTCCGTGCTGGCCACGACGGTGGGCACGGTGCAGTTCTTTCGCCACTCGCGCGACGCCGAGCGCGAGGCCGACGCGCACGCCCGCGAGTGCCTGGCGCGAATGGGCATCGACCCGCGCGTGATGGTCGGGCTGTGGCGGAAGTTCCAGGCCGAGACTGGGCGACGCGGCGGGGCGGAACCGCCCGCCTGGCTGAGCACCCACCCCGGCCTGGAGGAGCGCCTGCGCGCCGCGCAGCAGCCCTGACGTCAAGTTCGACACAGGGGGGCTGGCTATGATCACAGCCGCCCCTTTCGTCTACGGAGTGCTCCCATGGACCTGCCCGGCCTCGACTTCCACCTTGGCGCGGACATCGACGCGCTGCGCGACGCGGTACGCGACTTCGCGCAAACCGAGATCTCCCCGCGCGCGGCCGAGATCGACCGCAGCGACCAGTTCCCGATGGACCTGTGGCGCAAGATGGGCGAGCTCGGCGTGCTTGGCATCACGGTGCCCGAGGAGTACGGCGGCGCGGGCATGGGCTACCTCGCGCACATGGTGGCGATGGAGGAGATCAGCCGCGCGAGCGCGAGCGTGGGCCTGAGCTACGGCGCGCACAGCAACCTGTGCGTGAACCAGATCAAGCGCAACGGCACCGAGGCCCAGCGGCGCAAGTACCTGCCCAAGCTGATCAGCGGCGAACACGTGGGCGCGCTGGCCATGAGCGAACCGGGCGCCGGCTCCGACGTGATCAGCATGAAGCTGAAGGCGGAGGACAAGGGGGGCTACTACCTGCTCAACGGCAACAAGATGTGGATCACCAACGGCCCCGACGCCGACACCCT
>JBDKFA010000326.1:0-6986 GCA_039798945.1 Pseudomonadota bacterium | reverse complement strand
GTCGCGCCAGAACGCGAAGGGCGGCCGCAGCAAGGGCAAGGCACGCTTGGCGCGCCTGGACGAACTGCAGTCGGTCGACTATCAGCGCCGCAACGAGACCAACGAGATCTTCATCCCCGTGGCCGAGCGCCTGGGCAACGACGTCATCGAGTTCAAGGGCGTGACCAAGAGCTTCGGCGGGCGCGTGCTCATCGACAACCTGAGCTTCAAGGTGCCCGCCGGCGCGATCGTGGGCATCATCGGCCCGAACGGCGCGGGCAAGTCGACGCTCTTCCGCATGATCCAGGGCGTGGAGAAGCCCGATGCCGGCGAGGTCCACATCGGCCAGACGGCCCGGCTGGCCTTCGTCGACCAGAGCCGCGAGAACCTGGCCAACGACAAGACGGTGTGGGAGGACGTCTCCGGGGGCCTCGACAACATCGTCGTGGGCCAGTTCGTGATGCCCAGCCGCGCCTACATCGGCCGCTTCAACTTCAAGGGCAACGACCAGCAAAAGCTCGTGGGCAACCTCTCTGGCGGCGAGCGCGGCCGGCTGCACCTGGCCAAGACGCTGGCCCAGGGCGGCAACGTGCTGATGCTCGACGAGCCCTCCAACGACCTCGACGTCGAAACCCTGCGCGCGCTCGAGGAGGCGCTGCTCGAGTTCGCCGGCAGCGCGATGGTGATCAGCCACGACCGCTGGTTCCTCGACCGCATCTGCACCCACATCCTCGCAGCCGAAGGCGACAGCCAGTGGTTCTTCTTCAACGGCAACTACCAGGAGTACGAAGCCGACAAGAAGAAGCGCCTGGGCGAGGAAGGCGCGCGGCCGAAGCGGGTGCGGTTCAAGAACATCGGCTGAACCCTCTCAGGGGGTCGGCGCCGGTCGACGTCGCCTCAGACGCCGATCCACGCCGCGCCGCGCACCCCCGAGGCATCTCCGTGCCGGGCCGGCACAAGCGGCGTGCGCACGGCGTCGCGCTGCCCACCGCTGAATACCCAGCGGGCCCACTGCGCGGGCACCTGCTCGTACAGGTGGGGCAGGCGCGAGAGCCCGCCGCCGAGCACGATCACGTCGGGGTCGAGCAGGTTGATGACGCCTGCCAGGCCCATGGCGAGATGCCGCACGTGGTGGTCGAGCGTGGCGCGGCAGGCGGCGTCGCCCGCCTCGGCAAGCGCCACGATCTCCTCGCCGCGCAGCGCGCCCCCGTGGCGCCACGCGTGGGCGCGTGCGAGGCCGCTGCCCGACAGCAGCGTCTCGGCGCAGCCGCGCTGGCCGCAGTAACAATCGAAGACGGGGTCCGTCGCGGCGTCCAGCCACGGCAGCGGGTTGTGGCCCCATTCGCCGGCCAGGCCGTTCGGGCCGGTCAGCACCTGGCCGTGCACCGCGATGCCCGCGCCGGTGCCTGTGCCGAGGATCACCGCGAACACGACGTCGAAGCCGGCACCGGCGCCGTCGGTGGCCTCGGAAAGGGCGAGGCAGTTCGCGTCGTTCGCATAGCGCACCGGCCGGCCAAGCCGCGCGGCGAGGTCGCGCTCGATCGGGCGCCCATTGAGCCAGGTCGAGTTCGCGTTCTTCAGCAGGCCTTCGCGCGTGAGCGAGCCCGGGCCGCCGATGCCCACCGTCAACCGGCCGCTGCCCGGTGTGCAGGTGGCGGCGGTGGCGGTCTCGACGACGCTGGTGAGTGCACGCAGCGTCGCGTCGTAGTCGTCGCGCGGCGTGGGCGTGCGCTGCTCCCAGCGCACCTGCCCGGCCGCATCGAGCACCACCGCGTGGATCTTCGTGCCGCCCAGGTCGATGCCCAGGCGCAGGGCCGGGCCGTCCGGGCCCGGGGACCCTGCAGGGGTCACCGAGGCGGGCCCAGCGGCCCGCCCGGCCCCCGCAGTCACGCCAGCGGCTCCGTTCGCGCGAGCAGCCACGCGCGTGCGTCGCCTTCCACGAGCGGCAGCAGCCTCTCACGCACCGTCGCGTGGTAGCCGTTCAGCCACGCCACCTCGTCCTCGCGCAGCAGCGCACGGTCGATGCAGCGGGTGTCGATGGGGCACAGCGTGAGGGTCTCGAACTCGAGCATCTCGGCGAAGGTGCTGCCCTCGGGCGTGGTGGCCGGCACGTTCATCACCAGGTTCTCGATGCGCACGCCCCACTGCCCGGGGCGGTACACGCCGGGCTCGATGGAGGTGATCATGCCCGGCTCCATCGCCATGTTCGCGTCGGGAATGGCCTTGCTGATGCTCTGCGGGCCTTCGTGCACGTTCAGGAAGTAGCCCACGCCGTGGCCGGTGCCGTGCCCGAACTCGATGCCCTCCTGCCACAGCGGCGCCCGCGCGAGCGCGTCGAGCATCGGGCTCAGCGTGCCGCGCGGAAAGCGCGTGCGGCTCAGGTTCATCGTGCCCTTGAGCACGAGCGTGTAGTCGCGCTTCATCGCCGCGCTCGGCGTGCCGATGGGCCACACGCGCGTGATGTCGGTGGTGCCGCCCACGTACTGCCCGCCCGAGTCGATGAGCAGCAGCCCGTCGCCCTCGATCGTCGCGTGCGCGTCGGCGGTGGCGCGGTAGTGCGGCATCGCGCCGTTGGCGTTGAAGCCGGCGATCGTCGGGAAGCTCAGCCCGACAAAGCCGGGCCGCTTGGCGCGCTCGGCGCTGAGCATCTCGTCCACCGTGAGTTCGGTGATCGGCGCGACACCTGCTTCGCCCGCACGACGGCGCGCGAGCAGCGCCTCGAAGGCCGCGTAGAACGCGCACATCGCCGCACCGTCTTCTGCCATCGCGCGGCGGATGTGCGCTGCCTCGTCTGCCGTCTTGCGGCTCTTGAGCAGCGTGCTCGGGTTGATGGCCTCCACCACCCGCACACCCGCGGCGACGCAGTGGCGCAAACCAAAGGTGACCCGCCGCGGGTCCACCAGCAGCGCGCTGCCCGCAGGCAGCGCGGCCAGCGCGGAGCCCGCCTGCGCGTAGTCCGCGAGCTGCACCCCGTCGGCCGCCAGCTCCGCGGCCAGTGCGGCATCGACCTTGCCCGCGGCCACGTACAGCGTGGCGCGCTGCGCGTCGATCAGCAGGTGGGCCAGGAACACCGGGTTGTAGGACACGTCCGCACCGCGCAGGTTCGTGATCCACGCGATGTCGTCCACGGTGGACACGAAGTGGTGCGAGGCGCCGTGCCGCACCATCGCCTCGCGCAGCTGCGCGAGCTTGGCCGTGCGCGCAATCGGCGCGTGCGGCGCGCGGTGCGCGTACACCGGCTGTAGCGGCAGGCCCGGCCGGCCTTCCCACACCGCGTCCACCGGGTCGAGGTCGGTGCGCAGCCGCACGCCCGCGCGGTCGAGCGCCGCCTGCAGCAGCTGCGCCGCGGCCAGGCCGAGCACCTGTCCGTCCACGGCGACCACCTGGCCGGCCGGCACATTCGCGGCCAGCCAGTCGATGTGCGTGGTGGCGGCACCGGTGGCGATCTTCACGAGCTCGATGCCGCTGCCGGCCAGCTCGGCTTCCGCCTGGACCCAGTAGCGGCTGTCGGCGAAGAGCGCGGCACGGTCAACCGTCACGACGAGCGTGCCCATCGAGCCCGTGAAGCCCGACAGCCACTGCCGGGCCTGCCAGCGCTCGGGCAGGTATTCGCTCAAGTGCGGGTCGGCGCTGGGCACGAGCAGCGCGTGCACGGCAAGGCGCTGCAGTTCGTCGCGCAACTGCTCGATGCGCAGGCGGATGGCGGAGGTGCGGGTGTCCATGGCGGGAAGCTCGGTGAGGGGGCCGGGAGGGCGGCCGGGAAGGCAGCGGGCAGGGTCTCGCGGCCGGTGCCGACGATTCTAGGTGGCCATGCCGAATCCCACGGAGGCGTGCCTGCTAAGCTCCCCGAAAACCACACCCATCACCCTGGAGGAGGCCCCAACATGCCCGGACTGCGCCCCGACGTCGACCCCGAAGGCCTGCTCGAATACTCGGTCGTCTACACCGACCGCTCGCTGAACCACATGTCGCGCCGCTTCCAGCAGGTGATGCGCGAGGTGTCCGCCACGCTCAAGGAGGTGTACGGCGCGCGCTCGGCGGTGATCGTGCCGGGCAGTGGCAGCACCGGCATGGAAGCGGTGGCGCGTCAGTTCGCCGGCGGCCAGCGCTGCCTGATCGTGCGCAACGGCTGGTTCAGCTACCGCTGGACGCAGATCCTCGAGATGAGCGGCATCGCCCCGGACCCCGTGGTGCTCAAGGCGCGCCGCACGGGCTCAGGCCCGACCGCTCCCTTCGCGCCGGCGCCGGTGGAGGAGGTGGTGGCGGCGATCCGCGAGACGAAGCCCGCCGTCGTCTTCGCCCCGCACGTGGAGACCTCCGCCGGGCTGATGCTGCCGGACAGCTACCTGAAGGCCGTCTCCGACGCCGTGCACGCCGAGGGCGGGCTGATGGTGCTCGATTGCATCGCCAGCGGCGCCGCGTGGGTCGACATGCGCGCCACGGGCGTGGATCTGCTGCTCAGCGCCCCCCAGAAGGGTTGGAGCTCCACGCCCTGCGCAGGCCTCGTGATGCTCTCCGAGCGCGCGCGCGAGCGCATCGACGCCACGCAAAGCAGCAGCTTCTCGCTCGACCTGAAGAAGTGGCTCTCGATCATGGAGACCTACGAGAGCGGCGCCCACGCCTACCACGCCACGCTGCCCACCGACGGCCTCGTGCACCTGCGCGACGCGATGGACGAACTGCGCGCCTTCGGCTTCGAGCGCGCGCGCGAGGCCCAGCGCCAGATCGGCATGAAGGTGCGGGCCATGCTCGCGGCACGCGGCATCCCGAGCGTGGCCGCGCCCGGGTTCGAGGCCACGGGCGTGGTCGTGAGCTACACCGGCCGCGACGATTTCCAGAACACCCGCGCCTTCGTCGCGCAGGGCCTGCAGATCGCCGCGGGCGTTCCTCTCGCCTGCGACGAGGGGCCCGACTACAAGAGCTTTCGCATCGGGCTCTTCGGCCTGGACAAGTGGCAGGACCCCGCGCGCACGGTGGCCACGCTCGAGCGCGCGCTCGACGCGATCGGCTGAACGCCGACGCCGGCCCGCGGGCGGCGAGTGCAGGCCCCGCCAGTCCTACAGGTCTGTTCTCAGCTTCCAGATCTCCGGGAACAGCACCACGTCGAGCATCTTGCGCAGGTAGCCCACGCCGCTCGTGCCGCCGGTGCCGCGCTTGAAGCCGATCACGCGCTCCACGGTCGTCAGGTGCCGGAAGCGCCACAGGCGGAAGGCGTCCTCGAGGTCGGTGAGTTCCTCGCCGAGCTGGTAGAGGTCCCAGTGCTGCTTGGGGTCCCGGTAGACGACGAGCCACGCCTGCTCCACCGCATCGCTGGCCGCATAGGGCAGGCGCCAGTCGCGCTCGACGTGGCTGGCCGGCACCGGCAGGCCGCGCCGGGCCAGCAGCCTCAGGCTTTCGTCGTACAGCGACGGCGCCTCGTAGGCGGCTTGCACGTGCGCGAGCAGGTCCGACCGGTGCGCGTGCGGCTTGAGCATGGCCGCGTTCTTGTTGCCGAGCGCGAACTCGATGCAGCGGTACTGCCAGCTCTGGAAGCCGCTGGAACTGGCGAGATACCGGCGGATCGCGCTGTACTCCGGCGGCGTCATGGTCGCCAGCACGTCCCACGCGTGCACCAGCTGCTCCATGATGCGGCTCACGCGCGCCAGCATCTTGAAGGTGCTGCCCAGGTCGTCGGCCGCCAGGTGGCGCATGGCCGCGTGCAGCTCGTGCAGCATCAGCTTCATCCACAGCTCGCTCGTCTGGTGCTGCACGATGAACAGCATCTCGTTGTGGTCGGGCGAGCGCGGGTGCTGCGCGTTGAGCACGGCGTCCAGGTGCAGGTAGTCGCCGTAGCTCATGTCGCGCGAGAAGTCGGTCTGCGCCTGCTCCTCGCGGACGATGCGTGCGCCGACGCTTTCGGCAAGGCGCCCCGTGGTCGGCGTGGAAGCCGATGCGCTTGACGGTCCGGCCACCGGTCCTTCGATGGACCTCCCAGCCGATCCTTCCGCAGCAGAGGGCCCGTGCGCGTCGTCGCCGCCCCCGTATCCGAATGGGCATCCGCTCATCGCCTCCTCCTTCTCCCGGTGTCTGGTGGGCGCGCGGCGCTTTGCCGGCGCGGGCCCCTTGCGTATCCGTCTCAGGTCACCGCCTGGCGCTGCGCGAAGCGCGCCTCGCGCCACTCGCCCGTGGCCATCACTTGCGCAAGATGCTGCGCGGCGTCCCAGGTCTGCGTGTAGCCGAGGTACAGCGGCGTGAACCCGAAACGCAGCACGTCCGGCGCACGGAAGTCACCGATCACGCCGCGCGCGATCAGCGCCTGCACGATCGCATAGGCCCCGTCGTCGCGCGCCAGGCATACCTGGCTGCCGCGCTCGGCATCCTCGCGCGGCGAGACGAGCTTGAGGCCGTGTCCGGCGCACGTCGCCTCCACGCGCGCCGCGAAGAGCCGCGTCAGCGCCAGCGACTTCGCGCGCAATGCCGCCATGCCCCCGAGCGGCTCGGCCGCGAGCACGGTGTCCACACCACACTCGAGCGCCGCCAGCGACAGCACGGGTGGCGTGCCGCACTGGTAGCGCGAGACACCCGGCGCCGGGCGGTAGCCCGGTGTGAACTCGAAGGGCGCGGCGTGCCCGATCCAGCCCGCCAGCGGCTGCCAGAAGCGCTCGACGTGGCGCGGGTGCACCCACACGAAGGCGGGGGCCCCGGGCCCGCCGTTGAGGTACTTGTAGCCGCAGCCCACCGCGAAGTCGGCCTGGGCGCCGTGCAGGTCCACCGGTACCGCGCCGGCGGAGTGGGCGAGGTCCCAGATCGCCAGGGCGCCGGCCTGGTGCGCGGCGCGCGTCAGGGCTGCCATGTCGTGCATGCGGCCGCTGCGGTAGTTCACGTGCGTGAGCATCAGCACCGCGCAGCGTTCGTCCAGCAGCGCCGGCAGTTCGTCGGCTTCGGCCAGCAACAGCTCAAAACCCTGCTGGCGCGCCAGCGATTGGGCGATGTACAGATCGGTGGGAAAGTTGGTGCGCTCGCTGACG